>JAAZBV010000012.1 GCA_012513605.1 Desulfatiglans sp.
AGAGATAATCAGGGAAGGCCAGGAACTGGGCACGATTAAAAAATATGACGCAAAGGAGATGGCTGTAATATTCTGGACAACTATCAAGGGGCTTGCCTTTCATAAGGCAGTTCTGGAGAACAGGTTTAAGGCCCCTTCCGCTGATATACTGATGGAAATGTTTATATGAAGAGGAGATAAAGATGCAGAGCCTGAGATCAAAAATATTACTTTCACTGGTGCTTAACAGGCACCTGTTCACCCTTAAATTAACCAAGCCACTATTTGACTCGTCACCAGAGGGGATAGCAAAACTCAGGGTGCAGGCAAACCGGGGAAGCGCCATGTTTGGCAAACCACCACAGGGAGTTGAGATTGTGCTCTCCCCTGTTAATGATATGTACGCCGAATATATCATTCCCGAAAACAGGTCAAATGAGAAGGTAATGCTCTATTTTCATGGGGGGATGTACATATGCGGTTCACCCCGGGGGCACAGGATACATGTTGCAAAATTTTCTACCGGAAGCAATGTTGCAGCATTTGTCTTTGATTACAGGTTAGCCCCTGAGCACCCATTTCCGGCAGCGGTTGATGATTCCATCATGGCATACAGTGAGTTACTTAATAAGGGATACAGGCCTGCGAATATCCGCTTTGCAGGGGACTCGGCAGGGGGCGGATTATGCCTTGCAACACTCCTTGCAATAAAGGAAAAAGGGTTGCCGCTCCCTTCAAAAGCAGCGGTGCTTTCGCCCTGGACAGACCTTTCGCTTACAGGGGGCTCCTATATTACAAATATTAAAACCTGTCTTTCACCACATGGCAGCGCCCAGAACTGCAGCAGGTTTTATGCAGGGGATAACGACCCGAAGAACCCCCTGATTTCTCCCCTTTATGGAGATTTAAGCGGTCTTCCGCCCATAAGCATATATGCAGGTGAAAAGGAGATACTGAGGGATGACTCCATAGCCTTTGCAGAGAGGGCAAGAGAGGCTGGAGTCAAGGTGTCTCTTACTGTTGAAAAGGGGATGTGCCACTGTTATCCGGCCTTTTCACCCCTGTTCCCTGAGGCAAAAAGGGCAATGCATGAAATCTGTGAATTCCTGAAATAACAAAACAGGAAGCACCTTTACAGGAAGCTTCTTGCCCCGATAAACCTTTTCTTGAAATAGCCCGCTGATATGGAGTCTATACGTATATTTTGTCCGCTCCTGGGGGCGTGTATAAACATTCCATCACCAATATAGACACCCACATGAGAGACCTGACCCTTTGACATGGTATCAAAGAATACCAGGTCTGCCTCTTTCAGGTCTCTCTCATTTACAGCCCTCCCGGCCTTATACTGCTCCCTGCTTGTTCTGGGGAGATTTATACCGTTGAGCCTGTACACTGCCATCGCAAGACCGCTACAGTCAAAACCCTGTTCCGGTGAAGCGCCTCCAAAGCGGTAGGGTATACCTATATAGCTTTTAGCAGATTGAATAATACCTCGTCTTGTAGAGCCGGGATCAACCCCTGCGGTATCCCTGCCCCAGGGGTAGTCCTCAGGTGTTACAATATAGAACTCTTCAATAAGCCCATTTGCCTTGAGCTCTTGAGCCTTAACGAGTGAAAGATCCCTTGAGGTATAATTCCCGAACCTTACCTTGTAGAGACCCGACTCATGCAAAAAATAATAGGCATCAAGCCCAAGCCCCTTAAGTGAATCTGTAAACCTTACTGCGTTTTCAAGCCTTGAAAATGCCCCTGCCTGAATGGCATACCCCATACGGGGTGCAGATGGAGCAGGCTCGCTGACCGGCGGGGCTATAATGGAAACCCTCTTTTTTGCCCCACCGCAGCCTGCAAAAAAAAGAGCGGCCAGACATAACGTAAATATTTTAAAAGGGAGCCGGTTCATTATCATCACCTCTCTCCCTTTAGATCCCCTGCGGCCTTATCTCTTTTTCGCCGGATCAGCCAGCAGTTATGTATCTTTGGGTTCCTCCCAAAATCAGGGGGGATGGTGGAGAGAGTAATATCCTCTATTGAAAGATTACTAAGAGAAATATGATCCATCCTGAACTTTCGAAAATTATTAGAAAATATTATGGCGCCGCTATCAGCAAGAAGGTTTACTGCTGCCCTGATCAGTTCCACATGATCTTTCTGTATATCAAGGTTTAAATCGTCCTTTTTTGTATTTGAAAAGGTGGGGGGATCAAGAAATATGAGGTCATATCTGTTTTTTTCATTCTGCATCCATGAAAGGCAATCCTCACTGTAAAAAAAGTGGTTCTTCTTATCAAACCCGTTCAGTGCCATGTTTTTCTTTGCCCATCTTGTGTATGTATTGGACTTATCCACAGAGGTTGTTGTAACAGCGCCGCCCCTTGCAGCATAAACCGTTGCTGTGGCCGTATATGAGAAGAGATTCAAAAATCGTTTCCCCCCTGACATACGCTCAATCATAGAGCGGGTCATCCGGTGATCAAGGAACAGGCCGGTATCCAGGTAGCTCTTAAGATCAATCTCAAACTTGAGGCCTGCCTCATTAATAATGGTTTTTTTCCCCTCTTCCGCATGTTTCTCATACTGGTTAAGCTGTTTCTGAATCTTTCGCTGTTTAAGAAAGACATTCTCGTCAGGCACATTAAATACCGATGGTATCACACATAAAATATCATTCAGCCGTTTCTGAGCAACCTCATATGGTATTGTCTCAGGCGACCTGTATTCCTGCACATGTATATAATTTTCATATACATCTATTGCCACCGCATATTCAGGTATATCCTTGTCATAGGCCCTGAAACAGGTTATCCCGTTTTGCTTTCGCCATGAAGAAAGCCTCTTCAGGTTTTTTTTGACACGGTTAACAAACATCCCTATCTCATCAGAGGGGGTATGCCCTGAACCGGGATAATTTACATCTGCCTGTATTTCATCTGTCTCGACCGCTTTTATATCAGTAATATCATATTGTATCAGTTCGCAGGGGATACTACCATTATAAAGGTGATCCGTATGAGCCGGGGTGATCTTTATTAACCCTGCAACCTTCGGGTTACCTGTAAACAGGGCAGCATGCCACCCCTGGAAATGCTTCCTGAGCCTTGTTCCAAGCAGGCCGTACAGGTCCTTTAACCTGTAGGCGTCCCCACCCATCCGCTCGCCATAGGGAGGGTTAACTACAACCAGACCAGGGTTATCAATAGTCTTTTTATGCGGTGTGAGATCAGAGAGTTCCCTTTTTTCAAAATGGATCAGGCCATGAAGCCCTGCCCTCTCCATGTTGGATATTGCAGCCTTTATTGCAGAAGGGTCCCTGTCATAGCCAATTATAGGGCCTATATCCTGCCTGTGTTCAATCTCTGTCTCCTCTGCCTCGCTAACAAGCCTCTCCCATATCTCAGGTTGATGCTGACGCCACCGCGTAAACCCGAACTGCGCCCTTAATAAACCCGGCGCCATATGGCCTGCGATCATGGCCGCCTCAATGGGGAGTGTGCCCGACCCGCACATGGGGTCTATTAATCCGCCACCCTTTTCTGCAATCTCATGCCAGCCTGCCTTTATCAGTATGGCCGCTGCAAGGTTTTCCTTCATGGGCGCTAACCCCTTTTCATCACGGTATCCCCGCCTGTGCAGGCTTTCACCTGAGAGATCAAGGCTTACTGTTACCGATTTGCGACTCATGTAGACGTTTATCCTGATATCCGGTGTGATGGTATCAATGGATGGACGTATGGAATATCTTTCACGAAACTGATCAACAATAGCATCCTTTACCTTGAGTGCCCCGAAATGGGTATGCCTTATGACAGCCAGGTCAGAATTGAAATCTATTGCAAGGGTATTCTCATAAGACATATGCGCTGACCAGTCAATATCCCTGATGCCGTTATACAGGTCATCAACACTCTCCGCCTCAAAAGAAGAAAGCTCAAGAAAGACCCTGCTTGCTGTCCTGAGCCACAGGCATGCCCTGTAGCCTGATTCAAGGGCGCCTTTAAATGACACCCCTGCCCAGGTCTTTTTTACCCGGTCAAGCCCAAGAGCCTTCAGCTCCCCGGCAAGCACAGGGATTACACCCTTAGGTGCAGAGGCAAAAAATGTGCAAGTTGATGGCATATTTATTATCTTTTATTCAGTGACCTATGAAATACATCTTTGTCTAACCACGGCCGCCTTCGCATAAAGCTACAGCGAGCCAGGGAGGACAAGGAGATTTTGTCTTTTAAGTTTTTCCTCCATGTTCTCCGTGCCCTCCGTGGTAAAAATAAATATTATTTTATTTCCACCGATGTAACACAGGATATTAATCTTCTATCGAGACTGTTTCCAGGTACCTGCTTATTGCGCCGTCATACTTATGTGTAAGATTAAACACCTTTTTCGCAAGATAGAACCTTGTCTTTAGCCTTGTGCTCCCCCCGTTTTCCTTCATCTCATTAAGCACCAGTTCATAATCAGAAGGGTCAATGATCACTGTCACATCATTGAAATTCTTTGCTGAAGACCTCAGCATTGCCGGCCCGCCTATATCTATATTCTCAATGGCGTCCTCTAAAGTAACCCCCTCTTTTGCAACGGTCTTTTCAAACTGGTAGAGGTTAACAATGATAAGGTCAATATTTGAGATGCCATGAGCCTTCATCATCTTCACATGCTCCGAATTGCTTCTTACGCCCAATAGGCCGCCATGCACCTTCGGATGCAGGGTCTTTACCCTGCCGTCAAGCATCTCAGGAAAGCCTGTATATTCTGAGATATCCTTTACCTTTACACCGCCCTCCCTGATTGCCTTTGCTGTCCCGCCTGTTGAGATGATCTCAACACCCATGCCTTCAAGCCTGCGTGCGAATTCAACAATACCTGTCTTGTCAGTGACACTGATAATTGCCCTCTCTATTTTTCCCATATCTTCTCCTTTACTTGTAATAAGATATTTTATACCCCGGAAAAAGCATCATGATCAAGAAAAGAATATATAGAATTATAAGGTTTGTTTGATGGCAAGAATTGCCTGGTTACAAAGTGTCTTCATGTAATTGATCAGGTTGCAGGAGAGGACCTCTCCGCTTTCCTCACGATCAGCATAAAAGAGGCCCATCACCTTTTTATTTAGCGTGAGCGGGTAGAGGACAAATGCAGGGGCGAAGATATTCTTTGAATACCACTCAGGGATCCTCTTTTTAAATCGTAAATCCCTTGAATCATTAACGCCAATATCCTTTGCCTGATTGACTGCAAAGTTGAAAAAATCCGGGTAAGCGGTGACCTTGAACCGAAAATCCGGGAGTATCCTTTTTATATCCTTTCCAAGCCCAAGCCGCGCCCTTATTTCAGTATCCCTTGCGATATATACACAAAAAAGCACCCTGTTGAATGAAAACCCCCTGTACATGGTCTCAAGGATCATGGTCAGCACATCATCAATCCTGAAATCCTCCAGAAGGGTATTTGTAATATCCTGAATGCCGTTTATCAGGATACTCTGAGGATCTCTTATTCCACGGGTATTATTTAATGATGAAGGCTGCATGGAAACATCTGAAAAATATCCCTGCAATATTTCATCAGATTTTGATTCCGGGGAAGCGCTTTCCACCGGGAGGGGATCCTCCATGTGCCCTGAATCGGTAAATTTATCCACCTGTCTGATAAAGTTGCTTTTCTTCAGGTTTATATTATAGATCCCTGCATACTCATCTACAGTCTTACGCGCGGACTCAAGCACCTTGCCAAGCCCTTTTTTTGTTACAGGCACACCATTTTCAAATCGTTTAAGCAACTCTGTCAGGTTATTTTTTGCCTGATCATCATCCGGGCTGTTTAAAATGGCGCATAATTCATTGGAAAAGCATGAGAGGGCATTGAGCCTCTCCTCTTCTGTTTTAGGCGGCTCCAGCCTGCCTTTTGGGATACCTCTCATGGAGTTGATTATCCTTACGGGAAACTGCCATATGGCAGCTATGCCTGTTCCGATATCATCATATGTCATACCGAGTACGCTCCTTGCAGCGCTTTCTTCACTGATGCCCTTGCTTTCCATGAGGTTTATTATCTGTGAATACTCCTCTTCAAAATAGAAAAGCACGAGGTGTTTTCCAAGATTATGGAACATTGAACATATAAAGGCCTCTTCGGTTTCATCCATCTTCATGTTTTCTGCGAGCTCTCTTGCAATCATGCCGCTCATAAAGGAGCTTACAACCGATTCCCTTAATATCTCCTTATGATTTTTGTTTTTAAGCTGATCAAAAAGCATGAGGCTTGAAGCGGCCATTCTCACCTGTTCAAATCCCAGGACAATAACTGCCCTTGATATGGTGGTTATTTTCCCGGCGAATTGGCCATAAAAGGCCGAATTAACAAGTTTCAGGAGCTTGTTGGCAAGTGAGTAATCCTTGAGGACAACATTTGCGAGCTCTGAAGCCGATGATTTGTTTATCCTGGAGACAGATGCCTTACGGTTAATCTCAACAATATTATTGGAAAAGGTTGGAAAATCGCTCTTGTATCGTATCTTTCGTAATAGGAAATCAAGTGTACTGTGGCCCGCACTTTTTGAGGCCCTGTCATCTTCGTCTCCCCTCTTTTCAAGATACTCGGTGAGCGCTTTTTTCATTTCCGGGGCGCTTATATACCTCATGTCAAGAGTGCGCTCAAGGGCCTTCATTACAATGGCGTCAAGCTCTTTATCAACAGCGCTGTTCCATTTGGAGGGGGGTTCTATCTTTTCATTGGCGATCTTAAACATGATTGTAAAATCATTATCCGCCTCAATGGCAGGTCTTGCGGTGAGTATCTCATAAAATATAAGGCCTAATGAAAAAAGATCTGACTGGGCACAAAGCCCCTCCTTTGCAGAAAAGTGTTCAGGGGACATATAGGATGGCGTGCCCGCGATCTCCTTCTCTTTTACAGCCCCTTTTCCAATGGCCACAGAAATGCCAAAATCCATAATCCTTGGAAGATCGTTTTTATCTATCATGATATTTGAGGGGGATAAATCCCTGTGGACTATTCCCTGACCGTGGGCGCATGATATGCCGTCCAGTATCTGTATCATTAATCTTATGGCCCTGTGTACGACATACTGGCCGGTTGACCTCATCTGCTCCTTAAGGGAGATGCCATCCACATATTCAAAAACCAGGTAAAAAAGCCCCTGATCCTGACCTGCCTCATAGAGCGGCACTATGTTTGGGTGCTGTAATTTACTGACTGTCTTTGCCTCGAAGAGCAGCCGCTCCTGCCTGCCCTGATTTACGATAGAACTCCTGTGAAGGGTCTTGATCGCCACATTCCGCTCCAGGCGCGGGTCTGATGCAAGGTAGACGATCCCCTGTGAACCTTTTCCAAGTTCATTTAACACCCTGAACCTGTCTATATATTCTGGCATGGTCATTAATATCTAAATCCAACTGTTATCTTTTATTTTATCTAAGTAAATTAATCATTCGCATCGTCTATATTTAATCGTCAAATCCGGGTAAATACTTGATTCGTTTATCACCATAATTTTTTCAGGAATTACCCCTGACCAGAAAGAGAGGGAACTACCCCGGTCTATAATCACTTGACAGCCATGTTCTGATTTACATATAATTCGCAGCAAGTTTATACCTGAATCGTTCATAGTTATTTAACCGATTTTTAGGAGGATGGAAAATGAGAAAGGGTTGGATTCTGGTGATGATGATTGTCTGCTCAGGGCTTTTATTTGCTTCAGGAATATTGACAGCAGCAGATTTTCCAAGCGAGATTGTCATTGATGGAAAGGGCTACAAGAAGGACATAAAGGGGCCTGTTAACTTCAACCATGCCAAACATGCCGGTGAGTATGAGGCACAGTGTGAAGATTGTCATCATAACTATGTGGATGGCAAGAATATCTGGCAGACTGGTGATGATGTTCAAAAATGCTCTGAATGTCATGATGTTGATAAATCAGATGGCAACAAGAAGAAACTCATGCTGGCATTTCACGATAACTGCCAGAAGTGTCATGAGAAGAAGATAAAGGAAGGCAAGAAAGCCCCGGATAAAAAATGCGAAACCTGCCATAAATAACAGATTTTAAAATAAAAAAGCCGCTAAAAAAGCGGCTTTTTTATTTATAGATATCGTCTAATTAATTTTCATTAATCGTGATTGCTTCCTGATCACATACTTCAACACAGCTTTCACAACCCAGACACTCTTCCGCGTTTACCGGAACGGACTTTCCGTCCTGCATCTCATAAACGTCAACAGGGCATACCTCAACACACTCTTCACACCCTTCGCATTTATCCTGATCAACAATTACATCGTATCCCATATAAATATCCTCCTAAATAATTTATTAAACTAACAATATCCTGCTGTTATTATTTATTATCAGCCATATATACAGTTTGGAACTCATTAACAGAGACAAAATACAGTGTCAAGTCTTTTATATTGCTCTAAAATGGTATTTATAGAAATATAAAATCCCATTTATATGGCCCGGCCGGTTTGAATTCCTTTTTATTTACGGGGTATAGAGCATGACCAGACATCTGGTGGTTTCATTGCCTATGTTTTTCAGTTTATGGGGTATCTCTGAATTATAGTGCATGCTCTCCCCGGTCTTTAGATTTGTGATCTTACTGTCAAGGGTAAGCTCCAGGTCCCCCTCCATTACATAGATAAACTCTTCACCTTCATGCTTGTAGGCAACCGGTTTATGATCCTGCTTGGCCTCTATTGTAATCATGAATGCCCTCAGGTGCTGGTTTTCTGCACCGGGTGTCAAGGTCTGATATGCGTAGTTCTTTGTCCTTGTGATAAAGGCCTTTGCACGCTTGTCCTCTATCTGGGCCTTTTCCTCATCGCTTAAGAATGTGCCGGGGTCCACGCCAAGTGCACGGGAAAGCTTGAGCAGAAAACTTACTGAAGGCACCATCTCGCCGTTTTCCACCTTTTCAATAAACTCAGGTGTCTGATCTGTCTTCTCTGCGAGATATTCTATTGTCCAGTCGTTTGACCTTCTGATCTTTTCTATCTTCACTCCAAGGGCGGTCCCGGCCTTGCCGGTCTCGCTTACGGTCATCGAATCTGCCAGATCCCGCATGGTAAGCAGCTTTATACGATTTGTAATAAGGGGCATTATTATACGCGCATCGGCCACAATGCCTGCGTCAGCCACGCTGAACACAGGAGATGAGGGATCCCTGTTAATAGCAACTATATATTCGGAGCCTGTTATACCTGCGGTATACTGAATTGCGCCCGATGTGCCTATGGTAAATAAAAGCCTCGGGTGAACGGTTTTGCCGGTCTGTCCTATGAGCCGCTCTTCATCCACCCAGTGGTTGATTACAGGCGGGCGTGTTGCGCCGATCTCCCCGCCTATCGCTGCCGCAAGACGCCTTACCATGGCAAACCCTTCCGAGGTTCCCACGCCTGCGCCCCCCACAACAACTATATCCGCCTCCTCTAATTTCCTGTGCCCTTCATGTGAGATCTCATGAGATATACGTTTCAGCCTGTCAGTTACTATTTCACCCTTCACCTGGATTCGTTTTATCTCTCCGGGATTACCGGTCTCAACGCATGGTGAGAATGCATTTGCCGGAATGGTCGCAAAACCTGTTATCTCAGGGTCGCCCCAGGTAAGCCTTGCCATTATCTCACCACCCCACGATGGGCACCCTGCTATGATCCTGTTATCCTCCATGCTGAACTCAACACAATCGGCAATCAGCCCTGAATCACAGTATGCAGCGCATGATGAAGCTATCTCTCTACCCATGTCAGAAAGCGGAAAGAGCGCCATTTTGGGGGCCATCTCTTTTATCAGTATGGTTAGAGCCCCTGCATGGACATCCGGCCTGCAAAGGGAAAGATCATTATGTTCCAGTATAAAAACAGAATCAGCGCCGTTTCTGACACAGACAGCAGAGGCATCTTCAGGAGATATCCCCTTTACAGCATCACCTGAGTTGCACGTTTCGCCTGCATCCATTAACAGTGCAACAGTTTTTCCGCCTGTCAGGCCTGCAAGCCTCTTTGCAGCCCCGAGCAGATTCATGCCCTCTTCAAAATGCCTCTTATTCCTGAGATCTATATAAACCCAGATATCGCCAGTTACTTTCTTCAACTTATGTACCCTCCGGCTTTGATTCTTTTTACAAGTTCATCGGCCTGTTCTTCCGGAGAGCCGTCAATAAACTCGCATTTCTTTTTTCGCTTGATCTTGCTCATGGAGACAAGCTTTGTTGGTGAGCCTGATTCACCCAACCCCTGGCTGGATATCCCGAGATCAGTAAGGCTCAATTTTTCAATCGGCTCTTTTTTAAATGCCTTTTCCACCATTGAAAGGGCTGCATCCCTTGGCTGAATGGCCCTCGGATGCACGGCTACCGCGCCGGGGAGTTTCATCAGATATTTTTCAGTAAACTCATCAATATGCCTTTCTACTAATAGGTCATCCCCCTTCCGCATGATCTCTTTGACACCGGTGATGACCGGCAGATCAAGAAACACGGCGGTCTGGGGGCCGACCTGTCCTGTATCGCTGTCAGAAGATCTTGCGCCGAATATGACAAGATCGAATGGTTTCAACCGGTTTATTGCAGCAGAAAGGGTCTTTGAGGTGGCTAAAGTGTCTGAGCCTGCAAAAGCTCGGTCAGTGATAAGAACCGCCCTGTCAACACCCATTGAAAGTGCCTCATAAAGGGCAGTTGACCCTGTATCCGGCCCCATTGTAACAGCAGTTACAGTGCCTCCTTCAGACTCTTTAAGCTTAAGTGCCATCTCTATGGCCGGCCTGTCAAAGGGGTTTAATATGCAGTTATCCATTGTCCGCACCACCCGGCCTTCCGGGGCAGTTGTCACAACGGATTTGATACAGATGATAATTTTTAACGACATAACATTTAACTCATTCGATTTTTTATTTATCTTTTTTTTTGTAATTTATGTGTCTATATCAACTGGTTTACGGTCTGAGGTCTGAGGTATTCGGAAGCAGAAAACCGCAGACCGAAAACCTTAAACCGTGCTTTTATTTGTATTCCTCCAGCACACTCCTCGCTATAACAACCCTGTGTATCTCGCTTGTGCCTTCATATATGCGGGTTACCCTTGCGTCCCTGTAATAACGCTCCACAGGGTAGGTCTTTATGTATCCGTATCCCCCGTGTATCTGAAGGGCCATATCAGTGACTTTACCCGCCACCTCGGATGCATATAGCTTGGCCATGGCGGACTCCTTTGAAAAGGGTAAACCCTTATCCCTTTTTGCAGCGGCCCTGTAGACCATAAGCCTTGCTGATTCAACCTGGGTAGCCATCTCAGCGATCATGTTCTGCACGGACTGGTGCTGGCATATGGGCACATTAAACTGCCTCCGCTCCTTGCTGTACTTTATACCCTCTTCCATGGCGGCCTGGGCAATACCAAGGGCCTGTGCTGCTATACCAATACGGCCTGTATCAAGGGCCGCTAATCCTATCTTCATGCCCATGCCCTCTTTTCCTAAAAGGTTCCCGACCGGCACCTTACAGTCATTAAGGCGTATGGAAGAGACCGGGTTGGCACGGTTACCGGAAAGCTCTTCAAGATCACCTATCTCAAACCCGGGGGTACCCCTCTCTACTACAATAACGCTTAACCCCTTATGGCCTGCAGCAGGGTCTGTCTTTGTAAAGATAAGACATATGTCTGCAACGCCGCCATTAGTGATCAGCACCTTGTTGGCGTTGACAATATAATGGTCGCCATTAAGTATGGCGGTTGATTCAACCCCTGACGCATCAGAGCCGATATTGGGCTCGGTCAGGCAGAATGCCCCGATCTTTTCACCCCTTGCAAGGGGGGTAACCCACCTCTTTTTCTGCTCATCATTACCGAATGCAACAAGGGGATAGACCCCGACGCTGTTATGGACAGTCACACAGAGACCAAGTCCAGAACAGACCCTTGAGATCTCCTCTATGATAATACAGTATGTGACCGTATCCATTCCGGCCCCACCCAGCTCATGAGGTGCCTGGATACCGAAGTATCCGAGCTTACCCATCTTTTCCACCACCTCCCACGGAAATCTGGCCTCCTGGTCTAGATCCCTCGCAATGGGCTGTATCTCACGCTCGCAGAATGAGCGGACAGAGCGTCTTACAATATTCTGTTTTTCATCTAACAAAAAATCCATTTCTGTTTCCTAGTACTTGTAAAATCCCCTGCCTGTCTTTCTTCCAAGCCAGCCTGCCTCAACATATTTTCTTAACAGGGGGCAGGGCCTGTATTTGGAATCCTTGAAACCTTCATAGAGTGTTTCCATAATGGCAAGGCATGTGTCAAGGCCGATAAGGTCGGCTAACGCAAGGGGCCCCATCGGGTGGTTAAACCCAAGCTTAAGCACTGTATCAATATCTTCGGCTGTACCAACACTGTGATAAAGTGCAAATATCGCCTCGTTTATCATGGGCATGGCGACACGGTTTGCAATAAAACCGGGAAAATCGTTTGAGAGTGCCGGTGTCTTGTCAAATTTCTTCGTGAGCTCAAGTGTTATCTGATATGTTTCATCAGATGTGGCAAGGCCCCTGATAACTTCAACAAGCTTCATCACAGGCACCGGGTTCATAAAATGCATGCCTATAACCTTGTCCGGGCGGCTCGTCTTTGATGCGATCCTGCCGATCGGTATTGAAGATGTGTTTGTGGCAAGGATTACGCCGGGCCTGCACACACTGTCCAGATTCTTGAATATCCCGAACTTTAGCTCCTCCTTTTCAGTGGCTGCCTCAACCACGTAATCGGCATTAACCATGTCTTTGATATCTGTGCTCTTCTTTATCCTGCTAAGGATCGCATCACGATCTTCCTTTGACATCTTTCCCTTTTCAACGCTGCGGTCAAGGTTTTTTGTGATAGTGGCGAAACCCCTGTTTACAAACTCCTCACTGATATCATTCATGATAACATTAAGCCCGCTCATTGCTGCAACCTGGGCAATACCGTTTCCCATCTGACCTGAACCTACAACACCGAATGTCTTAATCTCCATTTTACCCTCCTCTTATTTTATCTGTTTACCATCAAAGCCACAGCCTCACCGCCGCCCAGGCATAATGAGGCAAGCCCTGTTTTCTTGTCCTGCTTTATCATCTCATGTATCAGGGTTACAAGCACGCGACATCCGCTTGCGCCTATCGGGTGACCCAGGGCAACAGCGCCACCATTTACATTCACCTTTGAAGGATCAAGGTTAAGTTCCTTAATAACCGCAACAGAGGAGCCACTGAATGCCTCATTAAGCTCAATGAGGTCTATTTTATCAAGGACAATGCCCTCTTTTTTAGCACATTTGGGTATGGCCCACATCGGGGCGACAAGGACATATTTCATGTCAATACCATATGAGGCCTGGGCACCTATGGTGGCAAGCACCTTACAGCCAAGTTCATTTGCCTTTTCACGTGACATTACAACAACAGCAGCAGCGCCGTCGCTTATTATTGAGGCATTACCTGCTGTGCCAACACCATCCTTTTTAAAGGCAGGCTTCATCTTTGAAAGGGCTTCAAAACTTGTTTCCCTTGGGCATTCATCCTCATCAAACATCTTTATATCACCCTTTTTCTGGGGTATGGGGACAGGCATGATCTCGTCTTTAAACCTGCCGGACTTTATGGCATTTACTGCCCTCCTGTATGACTCAACAGCAAAGCGGTCCTGATCTTCCCTTGAAACATTGTATTTTTCAGAGCACAGCTCATTTGACACGCCCATATGAAAATCATTAACTATATCCCACAGGCCGTCATGAACCATGTGGTCAATTAGCTGGCCATTGCCCATTCTGTAACCGGTGCGCGCCTTTTCAAGATAATAGGGGGCATAACTCATGTTCTCCATACCGCCAGCCACCACAACATCCGCATCACCTGCCTGTATAGCCTGCGCTGCAAGCATTACGGCCTTAAGTGATGAACCGCAAACCTTGTTTATAGTAAGGCTTTCCACCTCCCAGGGCATCCCTGCCTGCACAACAGCCTGTTTTGCCGGGTTCTGACCGTATCCGCACGGGAGCACGATCCCCATGATCGCCTCATTTACTACCTTCTTTTCTATCCCTGCCCTCTTTACCGCCTCTTCAATGACAAGGGCGCCAAGCTTTGTGGCGGGAATCTCGCTTAAAGAACCATTGAACGCGCCAAGGGCTGTCCTGACAGCGCTTACTATAACAACTTCCTTCATATCTTCTCTCCTTCTTATTTATTAAAACCATTTATTAATAGGCCGTTTTTTTACTAAACCTAATTCAATTTAACCTTGATAAGGTTAATATATATTCGTTTTAATTAGATATTTTAAGGCAGCGAGTATAAGGGATTAGGATAAAGGTGTCAATTATTGATTCAAATAAATTAAAGCTTGTTTATAAAAAACGGGACAGTGCCTTTAATATCATTCTGTTGCAATCAGTCAGGCCCTGCCCCGGTTGTTAGATTTGTTAAGCCCCTATATGGCCCTTTTTGCTATAAATGTTACAGGTGGAGGAGTTGTGCCATCCGGGCCAGCCGGCATTGTATAGGTCAATTTAATGGTATTTCCATAAAAGACACCTGTATAATTGGTGGTTGTCTTATTGCCCATAAAGTTGGTCTCTATAGAAAAAGAAAAATTATTGCCCTCAATTTTACCCTCTTTGATGAGCGATTTTTTATTTCCAAATCCTTTATTTATATATACCCCTGAAAGGGTTTCCCCCTCTTTTTTAAATTTATATGTGACGTCCATCGGCATAGGGTTCGGCCCGCCCATAGGAGGGATAGACCCTTCCCATGTGCCTTCTATGCCTGCATTAATGGCATCATCCTGCTCTTTCCAGTATGCTGCCTTTGCAGTATCAGGGGTAACGTTGAACATTCCTTCAGTATATATCCTGGTAAGTATCTTTGCAGATTTTTCATGGCCCATCTCTCCGGCATTTTCAAGCCATTTAAGGCATACATCAGATTCATATGTGCCGCCCCAGTTGTTAAAGCACATATACCCGACATTAAACATGGCTGATGTATCGCCCTTGTTTGCAAGTTCAATATTTAAATTAAAGGCAAGCATCTTTGCGGGTTCATGCCCCTTTTTGGCTGCTTTTGTTATTAAGTCAAGGCCTTTTGTGGCATTGACTTCAACTCCCTGACCATTTACATACATTACGCCAAGCATGGTCTGAGCCTCGACATTCTCCTGCTCTGCAAGGGGTGTTACTATTTCAATAGCCTTTGCATAATCCTGATTCTGGATTGCCGCTTTTGCATCCTCAATGGGGTCTGCAAATGAAGGGGAGGTAAATAGTGTGCATATAAGCAGGGTTAATAGGATGGTAAATAATGATTTCATTTTAAATCTCCTGTCATTCAAGTTCGATAAATACAAGGAATAAATACTGATGCAATATTCACATTAGTAATGATCCTGACCGGAACCAATATTTATCAACCTAAAATGGTTTTGTCTATAGAATATTTCAAATTGACTTACCACCATTTAGCCCATAAAATCAAAGCAAAAAAAGGGAAAACAGTATTAACCTATCAACCTAATTTTATGTTTTATGATCACTCTAACCCTTACCCATTCAACAGGAGTTTGTTCATATGTCGGAAGATAAAAATAATAAAAAAAATAAGATACCCCAAAAAGGGATCTCAAGACGTGATTTTCTGGTAACAGGGGGTACGGTTGCTGCCGGCACACTTATGACCGGCACAATGGTAAAGGCCGATGATAAAAAGGTCACCTATCCTGCATCCAAAGGCTACCTGGTTTATGACAGCAAAAAGTGTATCGGGTGCACAACATGCATGCTTGCCTGTTCACTTACCCATTACGGCGTGCAGAGCCTTTCACGTTCGCGCATCCAGATCATACAGGATTCATGGGGAAAATTTCCTGATGATATCAAGATGGCCCTTTGCAGGCAGTGCAAGGTCCCGGTCTGCGTCCAGAACTGCCCGGTAGGCGCCGCATTTATCGATACTGAAAATGGCAATGTAAGAAGGATAGATAGCAACAAATGTATCGGGTGCAAAAGCTGCATTGCCATGTGCCCGCAGCAGCCGCACCGCACTGTGTGGGTAGAGCTAAATGGTAAATGGAGATCATCCAAGTGTGACCTCTGCATAGACACCCCATTCTGGAATGAAAAGGGCGGCCCCGAGGGCAGGCAGGCATGTGTTGAGGCATGCCCCGTACAGGCCATCAAATTTGTATCAGAGATGCCTGATCAGAAGGAGACAGAGGGGTATGATGTAAACCTGAGGAATGACCACTGGTATAACCTGGGGCTGGTTGACAGGAGCGAGATGGTTCCAAAAATGAGCCTTGAATGGCCCAGCATGGAGGAGGGTGAGGAATGATGAAGGGAGGATATACAGGAAAGATACTTAGAATAAATCTTACCAGTAAGACAATAGGCAAGATAGATACAGAAAAATATTGGGAGTTCGGCGGAGGCCACGGTATGGGCTCTGCCATATTCTTTGATCTTGTGGGTGATCAGCTCCCCTTTGAGGCGTTTGATCCAAGGAACCTTATAATAATGATGACCTCCCCCTTTTCCGGCACATTCATGCCAGGCTCAGGCAGGTGCGAGGTGCAGGGGCTTGGGCCAATGCTCTATCCAATAGAGTGGTTCGGCCACAGTAACTTTGGCGGGAGGTTTACTGCCCAGCTTAAGTTTGCAGGCTGGGACGGCATTGTTGTTGAAGGAGCATCAAGTGAACCTGTGTGGATCAATATTGTTAATGACGATGTGAAGATCGAAAGTGCCAGAGGGATCTGGGGCATGGATACATGGGACACACAGCAGGAGATCGCCCGCCGTGTAATAACCGACACAAATTACAGATGGGGAGAATGGGCAGAATTAACTAAAAACCAGATGACCACCCAGGTGCCTGCTGTTGTATGCTGCGGCCCTGCGGGTGAGAATAAAAGCAGGCTGGGTGCGCTCCTTCACGGGCCGGGTTCACAGGCAGCCCTGTGCGGGTTTGGCGGGGTATTCGGGTCAAAGAACCTTAAGGCCATTAGCGCCATAGGCACTGGCGATATACCGATAGCCGACCCAAAAGCATTTATGGAGGCAAGACTGTGGTTCAGGAAATTCCAGTGGAATGCGGATAACCCCAGGGAGGCAGAGAGGTTTGGTAAAGGGGGGCCATACTCACTGATAAGCGGGCGCCCAAGTGGCGGTAATACTCTCAACCGTGAATTTCCCCTTACCCCTGCAAGGGCCGCAGCATGCGCATCATGCCCCAGGGGGTGCCGTATGCGTCTTGCTACAGGTGACACAAACGAATCGGTATGTGCAGGCACACTTACAATCAATGTGAACGGCTCTTTAAAATTTACGCGTCAGGGAGGAGACCTGATGCACAGGTATGGTCTGGGGCACTGGCAGCTCATGCCCCTTATGAGCTATGTTGATACACTCTATAAAAAAGGGATCCTTGGAAAGGGAAAAGAGATAGATACCAACCTTCCTTTTGATATGCCCGATAGTTTCACCTATGTTGAGGCACTTATGAGGCAGATAGCCACACGCGAGGGGATAGGTAATGACCTGGCAGAGGGTTGTGCAAGGTTTGCCAAAAAGATCGGCAGGTATGATGAGGATGTGAACAGCGGAGATCTCTCTCTTGCCTTCTGGGGAACAGCAGTACATTATGACCCTGTTATAGAGGCGGAATGGGGCTTTGCCTCTATACTTGGGGATCGTGATCTGATGCTTCACATGATGTCCAATTATCCACTCCACTGGATGGTCTTAACAGGAGACCCCTACCTTACCGCAGAAGATGCGGCAAAGCTCTACACTGATGCAATGGTGCCCTACCAGGGAGACCCGTTTATGATCGATCACAGCGAGGGGCCGACCGGGATATACTCAGACTCAAAGGTAAAGCAGGTTGCATGGATCAAGCACTATGAAAAATTCTGGGTCGGAGCAGGAGGCTTCTGCGGGTGGCGCTGGCCAATGTGCATAACCAACAATACTGAAGACAGGCGAGGCCCAACACCGGAGGCAGAACCCAGGTTCTGGAATGCGGTTACAGGGAACAACCTCACCTTTGCAGATTATATGGAACTGGGTCACAAGATATACACCCTTGACAGGGCCATATGGGTGCTGCAGGGAAGACACCGTGACATGGAGGTGTTCCCGGACTATATATACGACAAGCCTACCAGGGGCGAGGGTATGCCCATGTATATAGACGGCAAGTGGAAGTATGCCACAGGCGCAGGGCGAAAACTTGACAGAAAGAAAATGGAGGAGTTCAAGACAAAATTCTATAAGTTTGAGGGGTATAACCCGGAAAACGGCTATCCGACACGGGATACCCTTGAAAAGATGAACCTTGGCAAGGTGGCCGATGCACTTAAGAAAAAAGGGAGACTGGGCTGATAAATTTAAATCATCCTGCTTCACTCCCCAAGAAGCAGCGGTATCCAGGGCGCAGAGATAAATGCACGGGGTTCCAGTCCTTCTCCATATCCTCTCGCTCTGGATGCATTTTTGATGTTAGGGGAAAAGGTCTTTCCGCTGGGGTCAAGCAGGCCGTCTCTCCAGTTCAGATATTCCCAGAGATCGGAATACCTGTCTCCATCAGCATCACTGGTAGGAGAGGCAGTTTCAAGACTGTTGAAATGCATCATCTCCCAGTCATCGGCAATGCCGTCATTGTCACTGTCAACTATGGTACTGTTCGTGACACTGATAGTGATGTTGATGATATTGCCGGCCTTGTTATAAACATAACTGATCGAGCCGGCCCCGGCATACTCTACGCTTGTAAGACGGTCCAGGTCATCATAGGTGTAGGTTATGGTTTCTGAAGCCTGGCAAAGGATATGAAAACATAGGAATATCAATAACGATATTATCAATAATGAAATCTGTCTTTTTCTGATCATGGCTGTCACCTGATATTAATCCTCAAGAGAAAATGGAGGTAAAGTGAATTCATAGGGGTCTGGTCTGGGATTATCATTTTTAGTTGGAAATTTTTTTCTGTTCTGGTTGTAAAAACTGTTAGGGTCATCCATAAATTTCTGGATCTGTGCCCTTTCCGCCTCATCATTTGCCTCACCCGCAGGATTTGCAGACATAAAAGTGGGCAGCATGCCAGCGACCCTGGATGCCATACCTGCCGCCATTCCGGCCGCGTCATAAAAGGCATCGCCATACTCGCCGTTGTACAACCGCATCAGAAGCTGTCCTACCCCAGCTGCATTTCCATACTGCTTGTTGGATGTGCCGACGTTCCAAGCGGTGTTGATGACGCAAGGATCGGCCGGGCCTCTGCTCACCGGAGGTTCGTATTTCATGGTAGGTTCATTGTAAACCTTGTTGTCAAAATCCGCACCAGTCCTGGGAGCAACAGCGCCCTCCGCAGAGTACTGTGTAAGAAATCCAAACATGCCGTCCGGGTCAACCCAGTTAACCGGGTTGTTACGCGCATACTCCCTTGCATTGGCCGTCACACCCAGACCCATGGGGTCATTGGAGAGAAATGCCCGTGATACCGCGTCGTAGGTGCGTGAACGCATATAATAAAGACCTTCACCAAGGTCAATAACGCCGAAGGCACCCACAAAAGTAAAAGGATTGCTGTCTGTGTAGCCAGATGCCTTTTTGAGACCAAAGGGTAGATAACGATAGGTGGCAGTCACATTGCCTGCTGCATCGCTTACAAAGGCGATAT
This sequence comes from Desulfatiglans sp., assembly GCA_012513605.1. Taxonomy (NCBI): domain Bacteria; kingdom Pseudomonadati; phylum Thermodesulfobacteriota; class Desulfobacteria; order Desulfatiglandales; family Desulfatiglandaceae; genus Desulfatiglans; species Desulfatiglans sp. Next base: position 19,725 of record JAAZBV010000012.1, read on the forward strand.
TGCCTTTTAAATCCGTGTGATAAAAGGAGATATCCCCGCCTGCCTCAGCCATTGCCACTACCTGACTCCCCCGGTAAAGCCACATGGCGGTAAGGTTGCCACTAATATCGGTTTCAAAGAGAAGACGATCCATCTCATCATAATGGTAACGCCGGACCTTCCCGTTTTTGGTCCACTGGATCAGCCTGTTCATACCGTCATAGACTGCGGTATGGGCAACACCGGATACGTTCCATGATGTCAAAAGATTGCGGTAATCATAGGTGCCGCTAAAGGCCCTGGCGCCGGGAATGGTCAACTGATTGCCATTGCCATCAGTCGTTGCCGCTGCACCGTTTCTGGTGGTCATGGTAAAAGAACGGCTGTAGGTAAAAGTCGAGTTCACGGTTTCTGCGGTCAGTTCCGGGAACATCATAAAAGCATTGCTCGATTGGGTGCAACTGCTGATCAGCCCGCGGTTATTCCTGGTGCATTGCAGGTTAAACAGATCTTTTACTCCTGAATAATGTCTTACCTGAAGCGGCAGGTTGTTTGCGTCGTTCACCATCTGTGTGTTGATGCCGTTTGAACGTGTTTCACCTGTGAGATTATTAGTGCTGTCGTAGGATGTATTGATAACCCTGCCCTTCCAGGATATAGACGATATCCTGCCCCGCACATCATAGCTGTAGACAGCGGTTGAAAGATCAGGATATACGATGGTTGATAACCTGCCTGCATTATCATAGGTGAAGCTGACTGCCTTCCCGTCATACCATGTTTGACCAGTCACCTGGCCTCTTCCATTCCGCACAAAGCTGTCCGTGCCAAGGGGATGGCCTGCGGAGACTATCAGGCCATTATCGTCCCGCCCATAGGTGGCAAAGATTTCGGTATTGTTCCAGTCCTTGCGGGTCAAAAACCCGTCCGCGTCCCTGGTGAAATTGATTCGCTTATAGTAATCACGGGGCGTAATGATTGACATGAGTTGTCCCATAGAATCGCGTACATATTGCCAGCCATTGGCCCTTGTTGCAACCCCTCTCCATGACATGTCGATTTCAGCCTGGGCAAGGGGCTCAGTCGATAACGTATGGAGATAAGGCTGATCAGTATTAGAGTAGTAATCAAACCGCACCTCATGCCCAAGGGGATTTGTCACCGATGTAGGCTGACCCATTTCGTTATAGGTCGTGACGGTTGTACGGCCCTGTGCATCCCTGGACTGAACCAGCCTGCCAGCCCCGTCATAGGTGTAGGTCATGGTGTTTCCTAGGAAATCGGTCTCACTCAACACCTTGAGCGAAGGTGATCGGGTTACAGTTCGCACTGCACCCCTTTCATTACGCAGGCCAACGGCAGCACAGCAGTCATAGATGTTTTCCCGGTAACTTCCGTCCGGGTGGGTCATGCGGATCATTCTCCGGTTTGCATCATAGGTGTAGGTGGTGGTATTTCCTGCCGGGTTGGTCAGAAAGACCAGGTTGATCCCGTTCGCATCATAACCGAATGTGGAAACAGAGCCCATTGGGTCTGTGATCGTTTTGACATTGCCAAATGCGTCATAGGTTATTGTGGTGACATTGCCCTCACCATCGGATGTCTGATCAACCTCTCCAAATGAATTATACTCATACTGAAACACTCTGCCTGCGGGCGACTGGCTGCGGGTAAGGTTTCCATTTGCGTCATATTCATAGAGCCAAATGTTACCAAGGGCATCAACATAGCTCGTAATCAGACCAAGATCGTTGTAGCTGTATGTATGTATCCCGCCGTCAAATTCTGTCACCCTGGAAATGGCCCCATCGCTGTTATACTCAAGCCTCCGCGGATTCTGGGATCCACCTTTTTCCGTGATGGTTACCGGTCTGCCCATAACATCGTTCTCCACTAAAGGTTCCTGAGGGCCTTCGTTTCCGGTATATTCTCCATTTGGAAACTCATAGATAAAAGAGCGTCCGGTAGGATCGGTAATTCTCAGTTTGCGGTGAGCAAAATCGGGGACAAGCAGGTCATAGGTGGTGATTTTTCCTTCAGGATCAGTTACTGAACTCAGGTATTCAAAATCAGTTGCAGTGGTCCAGCCAAACTCCCATGAGCGCCCCCCTGTATCCATATCCGTTACCATATTTGTATCGCTGTAGGTATAATTGGTCTGGTTTCCGATCAGGTCAATAACCCGGATGAGGTTCGTGCCACTGTAGGTAAATGAGATATAATTACCACCTGGCACTGTGACCCTGGTGCACTGGCCGCTGCCATTGTAGGTTAACAGGGCCTTGCGTCCAACAGCATCGGTCACCTCTGTGATGGCGCCGCTAACGAGGCTGTCGAAAAACCCTTTTTTCGAGAGATTTATGCTCCCAGGGTATGGCAGCCCTAAAAAAATTATTTTTATAAAAATAAAACGAATTTAAAAAACGAAAGTCAAAATCCCGATGAAAAAC
>JAAZBV010000013.1 GCA_012513605.1 Desulfatiglans sp.
CCATGATGATATTTCCTCTTCCACAGCACGTGATGGCAGGAGCAGATAATGAGACACTCAAGGCGCGTATAGAGATGCTTGAAAAGGAATTGGATGAACTGAAGGCCAGTCTTACTGAAAAGACTGTTACACCTCAAAATCCCGCTGCACCTGCACAGGAGGCATTAAAATCTTCCGATGGATTCAGTATAAAAAGCTATGGCTATATCAAGCTTGATGCCTCCTATAATGACAGCAGGACTGTGAGTGGCAATTATGTCCTTTATGTGCCGAGCGAAGGAACGGTAAAAAATGATAACACCTTTAACATAACAGCAAGACAGAGCCGGCTTGGGCTTGACATTGGTGCACCTCAATATAAGGGATGGGTTACGAAGGCAAAGGTTGAGGCAGATTTTTATGGTGATGGGCCTGTGGCGCATGAAAACAAGGCAGAACTCATGCTGAGGCATGCATTCCTGGAAACAGCAAAAGGGGGCTTAAGTTTTCTGGCAGGTCAAACATGGGATGTTATCTCACCGCTTAATCCAAACTCTTTAAGCTATGTACCGGGCTTTACATCAGGAAACACAGGTTACAGAAGGCCACAAATAAGGGTCAGCTACAATAACACATTTGATGATGTTACAGGTATCCTGACACAGTTTGCCCTTTCAAGGACAACAGGAACTACCGGCGAAGACCTTGACGCTGGCGGCCAGAATGATGGCGATGATGCAGGGTTTCCAACTATTCAGGCAAGGGTTGCCCTTACCACAAAGGGTTTGGCCGGAAAAAAGAATGTAATAGGCATATCAGGTCATTATGGTCAGGAGGAAGTGGAATGGACAATAGGTGATAAAACCGATTATGACTCATGGTCAGGTAACATTGATTTTGTTATTCCACTTTCTGAACGCTTTACATTAAGCGGTGAGGTATTTACAGGTAAAAACCTTGATGACTATTTTGGTGGTATCCTTCAGGGTATTAATACGACGACACGAAATGAGATATCAAGTTATGGTATGTGGTCACAGATCAGTTTTATCTTTAACAAGAAGTGGCAGTACACAGCAGGATTTAGTTTTGATAACCCTGATACTGATGACCTCAATAATGGCGCAAGGGACAAAAACAGCTTTTATTTTGTGAATGCCATGTTCAAGGTACTCCCCATGCTAACCATAGGCATTGAGTATGATTACTATAAAACAGAGTATAAAGGCATGGCAGATGGCACTGTAAACAGGTTACAGACCTCTGCAATATTCACCTGGTAAGGAAGATTAATATGGAGACTGTGATCTATTATTTCACCGGGAGCGGCAACTCGCTAAAAATAGCAAAGGAGCTTGCCCTTAGGCTTACTAATACAAAAATTATCAGGATCACAAAGCGGCTTATTGATTCCGAAAAGATCACAGTTTCCGCCACCACAGGGATTATATTTCCTGTTTATGTAAGCGGTCTTCCAATAATAATAGAAGAGTTTGTGAACAGGTTTAATATACCTGATAATACATACCTGTTTGCTATCGCCAATTTTGGTGAATCAGCAGGCATATCCTTAATACAGCTTGATGACCTTCTCAAGAAAAAAGGCAAAGGGCTCTCTGCCGCCTTTGAGATACTCATGCCGGACAATACCCAGATACTTTTTCCTCCGGGTACAAAAGCAGAGCAGGATGCCTGCCTGAATGCACAGGCGGAGATGATACCTGATGCAGCTTCAATAATAGCTGATAGCCGTATACATAGAGACCTGATTGATGATGCAAGGAGATCCGGGAAATCAGGGCCCCATATCTTTAAACCTGCCGAGATGGCAAAAGAATTTTACACAGATAATAAATGCAACTCATGCGGCATATGCATGAAGGTCTGCCCAATGGAAAATATCAGCCTGACCGATAATAAACCCTTATGGGGTGGCCATTGTGAGATGTGCCTTGCCTGCATGCAGTGGTGCCCGAATCAGGCCATCCAGTTCGGTCAAAAGAGCAGCAAATGGGGCAGATACACAAACCCATTTATTGATTTAAAAGAGATGTTTATTAATGGGTAAAAGGCTCTATTTTTATGAATATTGACATACAGCAGAGTTAAAATTATACTTCTTACCGCTTCAACCGATTTTTAGAAAAATAATTAAATGCACATTGTTAAAAACTTGATTCAAGGATAAGATTGTGATTCCCGTTGAGACAAGAGAAAAACAGAGAATCAATCCCGGACAATCGGTTAAGCCTTTGATTGGAGGTAAAAGGGCAGTTATTACCCCACTGCCTGAAGACCCAATCAAGGCATTAAGGGGTTCGCTTAAGGGAAAGCCATCACTTACAAAAGTACTTCTTGAAGAGCGTAAGCAGGAGCGAGAATGTGAAGAAAAAGTATATTCTGGATTCTTATGCGATACAGGCCTGGATTCAAGAGGAAAAAGGCGCAAAGTTCATATAAATAGACTAACTGACATGATAGTTAAGTAATAAAACTGGAGCATTTGTTTATCACCAATATTTTTTTAAAATAAGGAGGAACAGGGTATGGATGAGAACATGGAAAAAAACGTAAAAAACATTCTGAATACTGCAATGAAGGTCATTACAAATCCGGTGGGGTTTTATCGTGAAATGCCTAAAACAGGGGGATTTGTCGAACCCCTGATTTTTGCTGTAGTCCTTGGGCTGGTTTCAGGTGTGATCACCGCCATCCTTTCAATCTTCAGCCTTGGAAGTGCATCATCATTCTGGATGGGGCTTGCATACATCATTCTTTATCCCATTATGGTTGCGATTTGCAGTTTTATTGGGGCAGCTATACTCTTCCTTATATGGAAAATCATGGGTTCACTGGAGCCCTATGAAACTACCTACAGATGTGTGGCATACGCAACGGCAATTACTCCTCTAACAGTAATACTCGGAATTATTCCTTATCTGGGGTCAATATTAGGCCTTGCCTGGGGGCTTTACCTCCTACTGGTAGCAAGTACAGAGGTACATAAAATCGCACAGAAAACAGCATTAATGGTTTTTGGCATTATCTTTATCCTGCTTGCCATATTTACTACTTGCGGTCAATTTACCGCGCGAAGAGTGCAGAAAAGTCTGGGACAATATGAGAACATGACACCTGAAGAGGCGGGAAAGGCATTTGGTGAATTCATGAAGGGCGTAAAGGAAGAGGCAGAAAAGGATTAAGGTATAAGCGATATTAACGCAGGGCGTATAACTATCAAACATATAACGCCCTGCGGATCGATTTATCCATTGACCCTTGCATCTATAAAAACAATTGGTTTACCCACCCGTTTAATGACCAGAGGGCAATGGGGCGTGCCCTTTGGTATAAAGAAATAACAGGAGTAGTTGATCTTTCTCACCTTGTCACCCAGCAGCATCTCACAGTCCGCATCAAACTCAAGGAAGTTTTTCCCGTCTCCGCCAATCAGGAATATCCACTGGTCATGATCATCATGTGAATGGGTGCTGCCGCCCAGGGAATCAGGCTGGGTAATATATGCAAAACCAATGGCAAGCTTTGATTCAGGGATATCCCCTGAACCCCAGGCCGTAATCATTGGAGAGGTGATTGTATCATGTATTGACTTCCAGGGTTTGAATTCCACCACATTGGGTTCCCTTAATTTATTACCCAGTTTGCTCATATCCATCTTTTTGTAGTAATCCGGCTGCTGGGCCAGGGCCGGTGAGGATGCAGCCAGTGTAGAGAGCAGACTGGCAAAGGCTATTCCTGCTGCCCCGGTTGATACATTCTGAATAAAATCCCGTCTGTTAATTTCTTTAATCTCGGCCATAATTTTCTCCTTTTTGTTAATTTGTTTAATTGCATGACGACACCCAAATTTAAATTGACATTCATTAAATGTGAAAATACAAATAGGTAGAAATAACTCTTATTTAAATGCATTTTAAAGATAAATCAACTTATAACATTAACCTTTCTGAGGTGCACAATGCTTGAACTAAAAAACCTGACCTTTACCGCTCAAAACACGGATGCAAACGGTAGATCCAGCCTTAGAACCATTATTGATAATGTCAGTTATACCTTTGAAAAGGGAAAATTCTACGCAATAACAGGCCCTAACGGCAGCGGCAAAACTACGCTTGCAAAGCTTATAATGGGGATAAATGAGGCTACATCAGGCTCAGTTATCTTTGAGGGAAAAGAGATAACAGGTTATTCAATCACTGACCGGGCACGCGCCGGGATAGCATACAGCTTTCAGAATCCTGCCAGGTTCAAGGGTACAACTTGCAGGGATCTTCTGGCAATGGCGGCCAAAACAGAGGATGAAAAGGTGATAGTTGATATCATTACAAGGGTCGGGATATGCTCCCTTGATTTTCTGGATAAACCTGTGGACGCAAGGCTTTCGGGAGGAGAGATAAAAAAGATAGAACTGGCAACAACCATAGCGCTTAACCCCAGGGTCGCGATCTATGATGAGCCTGACACAGGCATTGACCTCTGGACAATAGACCCTATGGTTAAACTGTTAAAAAAGGAACAGAAGAATCACAATACAACAACAATAGTAGTAAGCCATAACAGGGCATTCCTTGAGGCAGCTGATGTCCTGCTGCTGATAAAGGACGGCAAAATTATTTACAGGGGCAATCTTAAAGGGGCGCTGCCTCTACTGAACGATTTCAGCCTGTGCAGCTTTACAAATGTCTGCGAAGGAGAAGTAAATGCTCGATGCTATAGATAAAGAACTGTTAAAAAAGGTAGCGGAACTTGAAGGCATACCAAAAGGCGCATACAACATCCGCAAAAACGGCAAGCTCCTGAATAGAGAGGTGTCAGCCAATATCAATATTGAGACAAATCCACAGGGTAATGGGATTATAATAACAATCAAGCCCGGCACAAAAAATGAGTCTGTCCATATACCTGTTATCGTAAGCCAGGCAGGCCTGAATGATGTAGTGTATAACAACTTTATTGTAGGTGAAGATTCAGATGTGACCATAGTTGCCGGATGCGGCATACACTGCGGCTCTTCTGAAAAACAGGGGCATGAAGGCATACACGAGTTCCGGGTAGGTAAAAATGCAAAGATGAAATATGTTGAAAAGCATGTTGCCATTGGAAGCGGAAAGGGAAAGCGCAGTCTTAACCCCACTACAAAGGTCTTTCTGGAACAGGATGCATACGCTGAGATGGAACTCTCCCAGATCGGCGGTGTTGATTCTGCAAACAGATTGAATGAAGCAGAACTGGGGCCTGGCAGCTCAATGCTGATAACTGAAAGGGTTATGACTGATGGTAACCAGATAG
>JAAZBV010000014.1 GCA_012513605.1 Desulfatiglans sp.
CCTTCTGCATTTTCGAGCGCATTTCTGGATTGCTCTATACTCGAAACCGCAGAGGGCAGTTCGGTATCCTTCCATTCATCAATATCGGTTAAGGGATCATATATTTCAAAATACGGGCTTGAAAAACCATCAGATGCACCGGCCAGATATCCAAAGGGCTCAGTATATATAACCGGTGTCCTGTTGAGGTGACCCGAGTATTCTGACCTTACATCGGAAATACTGGAGTTTTTTGCGCTATTAATAGACGTCCTTTCAGAACTGAGGGTGTAGTAATATGATTGAGCCTGATTCCAGATCTGGTCATCCGTGCCCGTAAAATCATCGAGGTTAGCGGGTTCGGGTACGTTACCGGTTATGGTCAGGAATCCCTCACGTTTTGCTGCCGCCTCCGCCGCGTATTGATCCCTTAACTGGGCATCCGCCGCATTGATTCTGTCAACAATTGTCTGGAGCCGTGATTTTTTTGTATTGATAACAGAAATAGCTGTAACGGCTGTATTTTCCATATCTCCCAAAAATTGCTCCAGCCTGTTAATAAGATCTATGGGTGTGGGAGGGGATGAACTATTTCTTTGATTCATGATGAAATCCTTGAGGTCATAGACAAAACTACGGGCAGTTACAAAGAGTTCACTCACCCTGGAAGCGCCGTTGGTGACAAAACCTGTGATGAAGTTATCCACAATAATTTTAATGAGGGGTTCAGAAATTGTCTTTACCGCTATGGAAATCTGGTCCCACTTGGCATTTTTCAGCATGTTATATACTTCTCTGCCCACCTCGAAATCCGTTTGTATCTCAAGGACAAGGCGCGATGCCTCCTTATAATCGTCAGAATTTACTATTACCGGGTAACTGGAATAAAATCCCGGTAAATCAAGATATGCTTCCGGTCCAAACGCGGCAGCAAGTTCCGGATAAGTTTTATTCATATGACGCTGTTTGAGCGCTTCAGCAGCGTCTGTCCATCCCTGTTCCTGATTGATCCAGTCAGCCATTTCACCGCTCGCTTCTGAACCAAAATGATTTATTCGCGTGCCTATTTTAAAGCTGTAGGTACTTATCAGGGATCTTCGGTCTGCTTCTGACAGATTATTCCACAAAAGCTGATTAAACCGCGGCCCCATCTCATCGGTCCTGTATTCTGTACCATTATGATTAATAATAACATATGTATTTATACCGTCTCTTACTCCGCTGACAAAGGTAGTTTCCGCAACTGCCTTGAGCACCATTATATTGCAAAATAAAATGGCCATGAAAATTACTGTCAATCTTTTATTCATCTGTCATCCTCCTTAAGTCTTTTTGCCAGTGAAAAATAATGCAATATGCATGCCTTTATTGCCTGTTTTTACAGGAAATTCAGATATATGCGTAATCATTGCGAAATGTCGGCAATATGGGTTGAGGAGATGGTAAAATTAAGACATTTTCAGCGTAAAAAAGTGTTAGAAAATAAACGATGCGTCAATAAACGCCACTTTATGTCAATTTGCTGATAGCCCCATCCAGAATTTCCCTCTTTCCGGATGGGCATTAATATGTTTCCCCTTTTTCATCAACCATAGGGACAAAGGAGACAGCCATTACTTTCGTGCGAATGAGTCTACCCTCTTTTTTAACCAGATATACCAGTTGCTGTACATATCTTTCACCAACCGGGATGATCATTCTTCCCCCTTCCGCTAATTGTTCTTCAAGCGGTGCAGGGATATTGGTTGGAGAACACGTGACAATGATTGCATCAAATGGTGCATGCTCTATCCAGCCTTTGTAACCATCACCAACCCTGACCTCGATGTTTTTGTACCCCAGTTTTTTTAATAATTCGCCGGCACGTTCACCCAGTTGAGGAACTATCTCTATGGTGTATACTGATTTTACTATCTCAGCCAGTATCGCTGCCTGGTAACCTGATCCTGTTCCAATTTCAAGCACCCTGTCAGAAGGCGTAAGGTCCAGCATCTCTGTCATATAGGCAACTATATAGGGCTGTGAAATGGTCTGGCCAAACCCGATGGAGAGAGGCGTGTCATTATATGCATACTTAAGTAATTCCTCTGGTACAAATAGATGCCTTTCAACCTTTTTCATTGCGCTTATTACCTGAGGTGCCTTTACCCCGCGGGCAATGATCTGATTTTCTACCATCCTGTTGCGTTTCATTTCATATGATTCCTTTGCGCAGGCGCTGCTGACTACCAGGGTAATAAAGAATGAAAAAGAGAGCATGATTTTGAGCGGGGCAATCATGCGCCTGATACTTTTATTATTAGCCATATAATCCCTCCTGTGATGATCAAAAGGTTTATGGATATTGAAAAGTTTACGGGGCTTAATCCAGCCACAGTCATCTGACGTTTTATTATTAAACAACAGGAGAACCAATCTTCAAGATAGACATGATCCTTTAGCAGCAGTTCAATAAACAGAAGGGAATTTCAACTATGTAATTATAATTGCATTTATATATAATTTCCAGAGTTTTATATTTGCACCTTTTTTCAATGATGCAGGCTGATAGGAAATACAAATTCAAGGGTTATAATTCAAGGTTCAAGCCTGTAGACTATAGTCTAAAGTCTAAAAATCAGGACTGTATAATTCATATCAGCCTGTAATAATTATCTCCGGGCCATTGAAAATATAATCCCCACAACACTCATACCGCTGAAAATGAGAAATGAAAAATGCATGCAGTAGAGGAACATATCCTGTGTCTCCACAGAGACTGCATGGTCACCCATCTTCCATGAAAGTATGTAGGTGATGATGGTCATGCAGAAAAGCATGCCCACTGTTCTCATGGTGGATACAAGGCTGGATGCTATTCCATAATGCTTTGGCTCTACACTGCTCATCACGGTGGTCATGTTAGGGGAAGCAAAAAATGCAAACCCGTTTCCTAAGAGAACCAGCATTATGATGATAAGCGGAAGCCCGGTATCTTTATCCACCATAGCAGCCAAACCCAGGCCGATGGCTGTAATAATCATCCCGATGGTTGCTATAAATGATGGCGATTTTTTGTCCGCAATACGCCCTGCAATGGGTGAGAGTATTGCCTGCACTACTGGCTGGCATATTAATATCAACCCTGCATGCTGCGGGGACACCCCTTTTACTATCTGCAAATAGAGGCTGAAAAAGAAACTCACTCCAAATGAGGCGGCATAGTTGATTAATGTGGCAATATTACTGAAGGTAAATACCCTGTTTGAAATAAGAAGGCCCACATCCAGCAAAGGCGATTTGATATGGTATTCTGCATAAAGAAATATCAAAATACCTGCGCCCCCTGCTATCATGAAGTACTGGGCAAAGGGGTTTGTCTCAAGTTTTGATGCCCCGAATATTAAAAATGAGAGGGCAAATATATAGATGGCTGTCCCGGTCAGGTCAAACCTTTCTCCCTTTGCATCTCTCCATTCTCCCTTTATCCTCTTCATGGCTAAGAGGATCGCCACGATCTGGAAGGGGACAGTGGTGGCAAATATCCACCTCCACCCGATATGTGATATCATCAACCCTCCCACAGTAGGGCCAAAAGAGAGCCCGCAATATACACAGGCTACAGATATACCCAGAACCTGGCCTCTTTTATCTGACGGGAATATGGATGTAAGAATGGCAAGGCCGGAACTTAAAACAAAGGCTGAGCTTCCTCCCTGAAGAAACCTGATAATGATAAAGCTATTGATTGACCATGCCCCTGCGGCCATAAGTGTGGTTAATGAAAAAATACCAAAACCAATTATATACATCCTTTTTCTTCCATATATGTCCCCGACCCTCCCTGCAGGGAGGAGAAACAGACTGCTTCCAAGTACAAACAGCATTTCTATCAGGCCAAGGTGAACTGCGCTCGCTGAAAACTCATTGCCTATGGTGGGCAAAGCAATACCAACTGATGAGACCATAAACGGCGTTAAAAACTGGGATATGCATATTGATAAGAGCACAGCCTTCTGGTCCGGGGTTCTTTGAGTATTATTCTCTGTCATATTTTTCACCACGGAGAACACAGAGAGCACGGAGAAAATCTTTTTATTATTAATAAATAAATTTTCTTTTTCTTAGTGCCTTTTGCGTCTTTGCAATTCAATTTTTGTCTATCACTTCAACCATACAAGTACACGGAGGTCACAGAGGCAGATATTAAACTTCTCTGTGCTCTCTGTGGTAAATGATATTATTGGATTTACCTGATCCCTTATGTGGTTGTGAGTCTCCCATTACTTTTTATATACTGCATATGATCTTACAACTACATCTGTGATCGCCTTCATATCTATTAGTGAATCCAGTGCAGGGCCGTTCGGCACGGTTGATTTCAGGCGCTCCTGTACAGCCTTGTTAACCATTTCCATATCTTCATTTTTTTCAGACAAATAGGCGATAAGGAATGTGCCCGGTGAATCTTTGGGGTTGTCATAGACATCTGTTTCCCATTCAAAGATGGCGCCATCAACAAGGTTCTGTTCAAGCACCGGTCCAAAGAAGTATTTACTTAATTGATCCACCGCATCAGCAGGCGCATCCGGCCTGATTTTGTAGACCCCGACATGGACATAGGCATTTTCGCTTCGGATAGTTTTACAGTTGTAATATCGGCTCACAAGAATGCTGACAGGCATAACTGCGGCCCCGTCTTTGGCTGGAACCTGTGTTATGCCAATCTTTTCAAACTGGTCGCGCACGGTTTCAAGCCCTGCTTTAGACTTTGCAAGCCAGAAGGTATCATGCAGGGGATTTCTGTCATAGCCATAGGAGAAGATAGTGTTGTTATCGATTGCCTGATCAAGTATCTTTTTGGCTGCTTCTGCCTGATATTTTCTTGCTTCCCATTCGCTTTCAGGGATGTTCCACACTGCAATGTAGGAATACATCGGGGGTTGGGCCTTGATTTCAATAGGCTGGTCGTCTGCAAGTGAAATACCGGTAATTGATAACATCAGGGTTAATAATACCGAAATAGTAATTGATATTTTATTATCCATCATGGCTCTCCTGAATTATTTATTGGACATATGAATTGATAGTAGTTCACAGTCAGACCATAGTAAACTATATTTTATTATTGATCTCCTTTAGCCCGCCAACCTGCATGAAGAGCTGTCTCGTGTCTGCAACATCCCAGTGTTCGGCCAGTTTACCATCTTTTAAACGGAACATGTCCACTGCATCAAAATGAATTTTATTTCCGGTCGGTCTGTAGTGGAGAAACCCTTCACCTGTATGGGTGCCTGTAATGGTGTTAAATACAAACACCAGGTCATCTTCTGCCACCATCCTGTTGATTGTTGCGCAGAAATCAGGCGCTGCCTTAAAGAATCCTTTATGAAACTCAATAAACCCCTTCATGCCCTGTTCTGCATCAGGATTGTGCTGGATATAATCCTCATGCATATATTTATCTGTTGAATCAAGGTCGTGTTTCTGAAAAATCGTTTTGTAAAATTCCTGTACGATCCTTTTATTCTGTTCAGGGGTCATGGTAAGCTCCTTGAAAAATATTTGCGCTCAAAGCTCAAGGCTGAAAGCTCAAAGCTGATAAAATATATAGGGATATACCAAATTTGTCACGTCAGAAAATAATCTTCCATAAGTTATTGATGCTCCTGTAACTTTTTGGAATAACAGGGAAATAAGTATGTTGCCCGGTAGAATTAATTGACATGCAAATAAAATCTGCTTTATTGTGAGTTTAAAAAAAAGAATGGAGAAGAGAATGTTTACAAAATACCCTCATCTGTTTCAGCTAATAAAGGTAGGAAACCTGACACTTAAAAACCGGATCACGAGCGCCCCTATATATAATTTTCTGGCCTCATATGATAATCATATCACAAGGGAGAGCATCGAGTTTTCAAAGCCCTGCGGAAAGGGCGGGGCTGCAACTGTTACACTTGGGAGCGGATTTATAAACAGGGCGCTCCCCCCTGCGGCACACCATATTATAGGCATGAATGATGATTTCATGGTGGTGTTTCTCTCGGAATGGTGTGAGGCGGTAAAGCGTTATGGCGCAAAGGCATGTGTGGAACTGGTGCCCATTGCATCATACTTTGGCACCCACGAGGTGGAAAGCTCTGTGGGCATACCCATGGAGATAGACTGTAACCTCCTCACAGAAAGGGAACTTAAGGATTTTATAGAGGACTATGCAAAGGCGGCAGGCACTGTTCTTAAGGCGGGAGGTGATATGGCGCTGATCCATGGCGCACACTGTCAGCTTCCGGCGCTTCTATTTTCAAAGGTGTTTAATAAACGCACAGATCAATACGGCCCCCAGTCATTTGAGAACAGGTGCAGGTTTGCTGTTGAGCTTCTTGAGGCGATCAGAAAAGAGGTAGGGAACAGGCTTTCCATAGAATACCGCATAAGCGCAATAGACATGGTTCCGGGATCGCCTGCGATAGAGGAGGTTATAGAGTTTGCAAAGGTAATAGAGAACAAAATAGACCTGCTCCATGTATCAAGGGGTAATCTCGCCATTAATAAGCTTACGCCCTATATCCTTCCGCCCACATATATGGATCACAATATCAATATAGAATATGCCAGCCGGTTCAAAAAGGCGCTTAATATTCCTGTAAGCGCGGTGGGGGCCGTCACATTTGAAGAGGCGGATAAAGCCATAGCAGATGGGAAGGTCGATATGGTTGCCCTTGGACGCCAGCTCCTTGCTGACCCCGATACGGTCAATAAGCTTGAGCGGGGTCAGGAGAAAGATATTCGCCCATGCATACGTTGTAATACCTGTATCAGCAGGAGCCATTTTGTAATGAAGCCCCCAAGGTGCGCAGTTAACCCGATCCTTGGCCGAGAGCTGGATTACCAGTACATGCCTCTCCCCATGAGAAAAAAGAGGGTAATAGTAACTGGCGGAGGGCCTGCCGGGCTTGAGGCAGCAAGGACCCTGGCTATGCGTGGACATAATGTGATCATTTTTGAAAAGAGTGAAAGGCTGGGCGGGCTTTTATGTGAGGCATCAGATGCGCCTTTTAAGGGTGATCTGCTAAGGTACCTTGATTGGTCAATACGAATGATAAAAAAGTTGAATAATATAGATGTGCGGCTTAAAACAGAGGCAACCCCGGAGATCATCAAAAAAGAAAACCCTGACGCCCTTATAATAGCCATCGGTGCAGTACCATATATACCGGAACTATCTTTCTGGAAAAAACCCAGGGTTTTATATGCTGGGGATATTGAAAAGGGCAGGGACCATATTGGTACCAAAATACTGATAGCTGGGGCAGGGCTTACAGGGTGTGAAACCGCGCTAAAATATGCAAAAGAGGGAAAGGCGGTTACAGTTATAGATGCCCTTTCAAAGGAGAAACTTGGTCTGGGTACTTCACCCATGAACGCATACTATCTGTTTGATTTACTTGAAAAACATGGGGTAGTCCTTTTGCCTGAAACAAAGCTGATTGATGTTACTGCTGATAATGTTATTGTGGAAAAGGGGGATAAACAGGAAAGACTTGAATTTGATACAGTAATACTTGCCCTAGGTTACAAACAGAATGGAAATTATGATATGATAAATGGGCTGAAAGAGGCTGTGGCAGAGAGCTATGTTGTGGGCGACAGTAACGGCAGCGATGGTGCCTTATGGAATGCCATAACCAGCGCATATGATGCAGCAATGGCTATATAGCTTTAAACAGCTTCTTTTTATAGACATTTTTTAAAAACTGGATTATCTAAGGTTCTTCTATTAAAGGGTAAAAACAAACAATAAGAGGAGGAATAGACCATGCAGGAAGTATATGATTTTTTAAAGAAATGTGGCACTTATTATCTCGCAACAACAGAAGGTGATCAGCCCAGGGTTCGCCCGTTCGGCACATACCTGATCTTTGAGGGCAAGCTCTATATACAGACCGGTAAGGTCAAGGGTGTTTCAAAACAGATGAAGGCAAACCCCAAGATAGAGATATGCGCATTTTCAGGTGACGCATGGGTACGTATTGAGGCTATAGCTGTTGAAGATGACAGGCTTGCACCGAAAAAGGCCATGCTTGATGCATATCCCCAGTTGCAGGCCATGTACAAGGCCGATGACCCCAATACCCAGGTGCTCTATCTGAAGAACGCCACAGCCACATTCGCCTCATTTGGCGGTGCTCCAAAGGTAGTAAAGTTTTAATTCATTTTTTATAATCTGTAGAGACAAGTCCCGCAAGAGTAGAAGCGGGTAAATATGGCTTGTCTCTACGTTTTATTCTTAACCTCAAACTATATATCGTTGTTTCAATATGCTCTGGCCTTTTTTTAAGATGGCCTAATGCCTTTTCATCCTATGAAATATTTCCTTTTCAGGCTGATTTGTAACATGGTTTTTTATAACGCTTAAATAAATTGGCTAAGGGTCATAATTGGCTAATATATTGAAATAATATTGTAATTGTAAATGTTACCGTTTGGAGTATGCCTACTCAGACCGGTTTTGCACCCCTTTTACACACCTGAACACATGGAATTAATTCACAAATTAAAAAAAATGCATCCTGGTGTGTTTTTTCTTAAAGTTTATTAAAGGGCATACCGATAAAAAAAGTGAATCACGGCTGATGCTGTGTAAAATGCTCATGATGATTGCGTTAAAATTTATCATGAGCATAATTTAGCAACTTACTACCTGGTTATCATTTACGATGTTATTAACTGAAACACCAATCTGCTTAATCAGGATTTAGTACAGGGTAATGCGGAAAACCGCTGTTTTGATAAAAGAATTAATTTATTCGGAGGGTATCAATATGAAATCATTAACAAAAATATTACTTACAACTTTAGTGCTGGCATTCTTTTCAACTACTGCTTTTGGACAGCACGAACTCTACAACAGCTTGAACAAAAGAATGGGAATACTGTATAAAGGCGGAAAGATCATGGAAGCTATTGCTACCGCTCAGGAAGTTGTAAAGGTTGCAGAAGAGACATTTGGAAAAAACCATGCTTTTTATTCAGCATCACTTGAAAACCTTGCACTTCTCTATGTTGCAGATGGGAAAAATGACAAGGCTGCTGATTTATATGAGCAGTCATTTGGAGTGAGAGAAGGTCTGGTTGGGAAAAATGATCCAAAGCTTAAAGATGTACTTGAGAAATTACAGAAATGCTATGAGGCAATGAAGGCGAACGATAAGGTTGAAAATACAAAAGCCAGGATGGCAAGCCTTCAGAGCTAGTATCTCTGCCAGAAAATAAAATAAAAGCTTTTATTTAGTATAAAAATTAAAGCCCCGTTCAATGAACGGGGCTTTTTTTATTTCCTGTTTTCTGGTATATATGGTTTTTTCATATAGCAGAAAAGGGGCAGGCATTATGGGTAGAAAAATAGTAATTGTTCATGGGGGGCCTCGGAAGATGGGTAATACAAGGGCCATTACAAAAATAGCAATCGAATCAGCAAGGGAACATGGCGCTAAAGTTGATGAGATAGATGCCATTAATCTAACATTCAAGGCACCCGGATGTATTGCGTGTTTCAAGTGCCAGGAATCAGATCAGTATAAATGCATTATCGATGACGAGGTTGCTGCAAAGGTGGCTGCGCTCCCTTTATATGACGTGATTACACTCTCTGCTCCGATCTACTGGTGGAGTTACCCAGCCCAGTTGAAGATATTCATAGACCGCATATTTTCACTTGTAAAGCTGCAAGGGAATGAGCACAGGTCCGCGTTGAGCGGTAAAACAATGGCCCTCATTGCCACAGGAGGAGGGGAGCTTGAGAATAACCTCAATCTCCTTGAGGCCCAGTGGCGCAACCCGGCTGATATGATGGGGTGTAAATTCATATCCTCTCTTTTTCCTGATGTTTTACCGGAAGAGGGATTTCTTACCAAAAATCCCGATGCGGTTAAAAAGGCCAAAGAGTTTGGACGGCTGCTTGCTATGGCTTGATCCGATTTTAAATATAGACTTGAAAAATTATATTCAAGATGATTAAATTCCCTGTCGATAATGATAAATAATATTTTTTCCATCAAATTAGTAAGCAAATATATAAATTTTAAAAGAGAGTAATATGGAATATTCAATAAGCCCTGAAGGTGAAAAGTTTAAAATACCTTCAGATGAGGATTATAAAAAGGAATATGATAAACTGGTAAAGATTGCAGAGGAACAGAAAAAGCAGGGTCGCGAGATAGTTGTTGTCATGGGGCTTGGTTTTGTTGGCGCTGTTATGGCTGGCGTTGTAGCCGATTCTGTTGATAAAAAAACAGGCGAACCAAAAAAGTTTGTTATTGGTATGCAGAGGCCCAGCCCGAGGAGCTTCTGGAAGATTCCGCTTTTTAACAGGGGCGTATCACCTGTAAAGGCAGAAGACCCTGAAGTGGCGCCCATGATAGCCCGCTGTGTAAACGACAAAAAGACCATGATTGCCACGTATACCTATGATGCCCTGAAACTTGCTGATGTGCTTGTGGTTGATGTGCAGTGCGACTATATGAAACAGAGCCTGGGTGATCTCAAAACAGGACACGCTGAAATCACTGCACTTGAAGAGAGCTTCAAAATAATCGGTGAAAAGATTAACCCGAATTGTCTTGTGCTTATTGAAACAACAGTGCCTCCGGGAACCACCGAATATGTAGCCTATCCCCATATCAAAAAGGCGTTCAGAAACAGGGGTATTGATGCTGAACCGCTTCTCTCTCACAGCTATGAAAGGGTTATGCCCGGTAAGAATTATGTAAGTTCAGTAAGGGATTTCTGGCGTGTATGCAGCGGCATAAACATGGAAAGCAGGGAAAAGGTGACTCAGTTTCTGTCTGATGTACTCAATGTTGAAAAATTCCCCCTCACAGTTCTTGATAAACCAATAGAAAGTGAGACCTGCAAGATCGTGGAAAACAGTTACAGGGCGACTATACTTGCCTTTATGGATGAATGGAGCCAGTTTGCCGAGACAAACGGGGTTGACCTCATCAAGGTGATAAATGCCATAAAGATCAGGCCTACCCATAATAATATGATATTCCCCGGCCCCGGTATCGGAGGCTATTGCCTTCCAAAGGATGGCGGGCTTGGTCTATGGGCCTATAAACATCTTATGGGTTTTGAAAATGATATCTTCAAGATCACACCTGAGGCTATCAATATTAATGACACAAGGGCCCTGCGTGCTGCCCAGCTTGCGCGTGATGCCTTAAGAAACATGGGAAAGATCGTCGCAGCATCCAAAATCGCTGTATTGGGGGCATCATACCGGGAGGATGTGGGTGATACCAGATACAGCGGTTCAGAGATCATTGTAAGGAAGCTTACTGAAATGGGGGCAGAGGTACTTGCCCATGACCCCTATGTTGACCACTGGTGGGAACTTGAAAACCAGGACACATATCCGGCTGTTGGTGCAAGCTGGTCAAGATTTTTCAGGAACCAGGAACATATGACCGAATTCAGGATGTCTAAATCTATGGAAGAGGCAGTTAAAAATGCAGACTGTATTATACTGGCTGTAAGACATCATGAATATCTCAACCTTAAGCCGGAGGATCTGGTTAAGATGGCTGGCGGCCCAATAGCAGTGGTAGACTGCTTTGGAATATTGAATGATGAAAAGATCGAGAGATATTTTGAGCTTGGGTGCGAGGTCAAAGGGCTTGGCAGGGGCCATATAAACCGGATAAAGGAAAAGGTGCGTAAACAGAAGATGGCAAAATAACTTCTGTGGTCTCCCGGCCGATACATGCCGATATGCTTTTCGTAATCTGCATGTATCGTTTATGAATCCTCAAAACCTTTTCATTATGAAGAGTGCATGTCATTTAAAGAAATTCATATCTGTATATAAAAAGAAAAACCCATCTTCCTGAGAATCAGGTAGATGGGTTTCGGGAGGGTGAACACATCAATTCTGTAAATTTATAAGTCTTGGCCCCTGCTCTTTTACAGGGGAAGCCTTTAAATGAACAATAAATTATGTGTTCATTTAACCGTCTGTGTTTCAATATCTGTGCCATTATAGATGTTTTGAGCTGTACTTCATTTATTAAAATGTGGAATGTAATTAAGCATAGAATTCAATATATTAAAGGCCTGTTTCATGCGTTTGTCTTTATTTTGCCTTTTAGGTTATTTATCAGTGATGTATGCATATATAAAAAACAGCTTATCCAGCACATATAAATGTGCATGATGCACATATTTATGTGCGTATAGGCGGGTATCCATATTCAGGTTCAGTCTTTTAAAAGACTCAATTCAGATAACAATAGGATAAAGTAAAGGGGCATTGAATTGGAAAAAAAAGAGAGAATAATACTGGTAACAACAGTCTCTGTTTTTTTCTGTCTGTTAACCCTGCTGATCATACTTGCAATTGGCTCAGATAAAACGGGTTTTGTCAATCCAGAGGCACCTGTTAAGAATGAAGCTGAAATCAATATCGATTCAGAGTTAAAAAAGATAGAGATATTGATTAAAATGGGCTTTGAAAATGCTGACATATACTATAACCGCGGCTGGATTTACAGCTGGGTGGGGCGGAATGATCTGGCAATAAAGGATTATTCCAGCGCACTTGAGCTGGATAATCAATATGTCGATGCCTATTTTAACAGGGGACTAATATACATGAAGGAAAAAAATTACCCTGAAGCGATCTCTGATTTCACTGATGTTATAAAATCAGACCCTACGATGTCTGATGCCTTTTGTAACAGGGGTAATGCCTATTTGAAAACAGGCAAGGTTGAACAGGCCCTGGAGGATTACACAAAGGCAATCAGCTTAAATGATAAAGACCCTGACCTTTATTATAACAGGGCCTTTGTATACAGGGCCCTGGGGCGTTTAAAGGATGCAGATACTGATTTGGAAAAGGCTGAGGCGCTTGGACTTAAGACCGAAAAGTTAAAAAGACAATGAAGTTAAATTCAGAGGGTAATTCTTCATGCATAAAAAGAATATCTCAGTTGCAATAATAGGGGCAGGCGCAAGCGGAACCATACTTGCTCATCAGATACTTGAAAAGGCATCTCTTATATCTGATGCTGGAGTAAAAATATATCTGATAGAAAAAGATGGTGATCACGGGCCAGGTCTTGCCTATAGTACCCCTCTGCCAGCCCATATCTTGAACATGAGAGCAGATACCCTGGGGGTGATAAATGGTGACCCACTGCATTTTGTTAAATGGCTTGAAGGTTATGATAGTAAATCAAAGGCATCATGGGTAGATATTAACTATCCTCCCAGAAATGTTTACGGGGAATATCTCAGGGCAGTGCTTGACCTGACTATAAAAAAGGCAGGCTCATGCAGCTGTTCAATAGAAATTATTTCAGGCGAGGCGGTTGATGTTGATAATAATGGCAGGGCTTTCTGTGTGAGAATGGCAGTTGGGGGTGTAATAGACGCAGAAAATGTTGTTTTAGCCCCTGGTAATTTCCCTGGAGCTTTTCTATCGGAACTGAAGGAGACGAAGGGGTATATTCCTTACCCCTGGCCTGTATCTGATATTACAGATAATATCCCCAGGGATAAACCTGTGTGCATTCTGGGGGCAGGGCTGAGTGCTATTGATACCCTGATTACCCTTCTTGAAAACGGGCACACAGAGAAAATCACATTTTTATCAAGGAATGGCCTTTTACCAAAGGTACAGGGGCCAGCCTTTGACTACCAGCTTAAATATGTGAATAAAGAAAATATAGATAGATTACTTTCCGAATCAGATGATAACAGCATCTCATTTGATCAGGTAAAGAGACTTTATATGGATGAGGTGGAGGGTGCTGCAGGTAATAAGATCAATTGGCTGGATGTCTTTAATCCCCAGGGGGCTGCTGACCAGATCCTTGAGATGGATATCTCAAGGGCAGAATCAGGTGTTATCCCATATCAGGCAGCACTGACATCATCAGGGCCTCTCACAGGGTACATCTGGAACAGCATGTCTATTGATGACAGGATGCGGTTTGACAGGGAATACAAAACAGTATGGGCAGTCTACAGACACCCCATGCCTTTAATAAATGCAAAAAAGATTTTAAAAGCCCTGAGGTCGGGTCAGCTTGATATTCAGCAGGGGCGTACCAGTATCAGGCCAGGGAGTAAAGGCGGTTTTGAAATAGATGTCACAACCAGGCTGGGTGTCCCTTTTGTATTAAAGGCCCCCTGTATTATCAATGCAACAGGCCAGGAGACAGACATTACAAAATTTGAAAGTATCCTGATAAAAAGGCTCATCAAAAAAGGTTCTATATTCCCCCATCCTAATGGTGGAATATATGTTGATTTTTACACTTCAGTTGTAAAAGAAAAAAGCGGAAAGGGTATCCATGGTTTATATGCACTTGGTGAGATAACCAGGGGGGTGCATTTTTTTACAAATGGGGTTGTCCCTAATATGGTCAGCTCTGGCCGGATTTCTGACAGCATACTGGGGGAAAATTGGTGTTAATAACCGCCTCTTTCCTACCGGTTACCTGGTTGGAAAAATGAATTATCCTTTTTCTTTAATTTTTTATATTCTTCATCAATACGACTGATAGATTCATCAATCTTTTTCATCAGGTCAAGGTCGTCACCTGCTTCCCTTTTTGCCTCCATATAATGGAAATATGCCTCTCTGATATTTTTTGATTGTTCATGAAAAAGACCAAAATTATAGTGGGCATGTCCCAGCCTGTTTATCTTGCCATAGGAATACCCGAGGCTGTAAAAGACATAATCCTCAACAGGCTTAAGTAATTTGAGCCTTTCATAAATATCAATTGTTTTATCAAAGTCTCCGGCATTTTCATATATAGTTGTCAATGTCAAAAGGCTTATCTTGTCATCCGCATTTTTATTTATGGCCTCCTTCAGTATTGAAACGGCCTTATCTGTATCACCATTCGACTGGTATGCTTCACTCAGGTAGCTTATGGCAGGAGCTGGATCAGTAAGAGTCTTTACTGCCTTTTCAAGATGGGTTATTGAACCTTTATACTCTCCTTTTTCTTTGAGGATTATTCCCATTCCGAGGTTGGCAAGTGGCGATTCAGGGTTTTTTGCAAGCTCAAATGAAAAATAATTGGTCATCTCTTCCCTTTGTTCATATTTTGCCATGATTACTGTCCTGAAGATCGGGTACAGCTCTCTGAATACCTGACCTTCTTTTTTTGATACAACCACATAGGGGTTTTTAAGAATGGATTCTATGTTTGCTATCCTTTCAGGCCCAATGGGATGTGTAAGCAGATATGCAGGGACTTCGTTAACCCCCCAGTGTCCTGCCTGTAGTTTTTTATGTACCCTTTTTATTGCTGCAGGGTCAAAACCAGCTTCAAGTGCATACTTGAACCCTGCCTGATCTGCCTGGCGCTCTGCATCTCTGCTGTAAGCAAGCTGTTTCTGTTGCACAGCAGCCATAGAGCCCATCATAACAGCCCCTGATGCCTCCCCGCCAACAAGTATACCAGCAAGCATTCCCAGCATAGAGGCAGCTGTAAGTTTCGTAGATTGATCATACTGTTGGGATATATGGCGGTTTGAAACGTGCGCTATTTCGTGGCACATAACCGCTGTAAGTTCATCGATCTCATCCATTACCCTTATGAGACCGGTATTAACAACGATATGCCCCCCTGGGCCTGCAAAAGCATTTATTTCTTCATTCTTTACCGCATAGAACCGGTATTTAAAGTGCCTTGTTTCAACGGATTGGAGCAGGTAATTGCCCAGATCATTAATGTAGTGATCAATAAAGGGGTCATTTACTACCTCAAGCTGCTGCTTTATGGCAAGGGCAAATTCCTCCCCTTTCTTTTCTTCCTCTGCGAGGGTGAGAGCATTTATGGTGCTGATTTGTATAAGCGTAGAAAGGGCAACAAGCAGCGTAATATAAAACCTATTTTTTATCCTTTTTGGGGGCATTGTTTTTTAACTCTATCCTTGGAGCCTCCATCCAGAGACCTTCCAGGTCATAGAAGGCTCTGACAGGCTCATAAAAAAGGTGGATAATAAGGTCACCATAATCCATCAGTATCCATTGGCCTTCGTTTTCCCCTTCTGTCCCGTAAGCCTTTAAGCCATGTTCCCTCATCTTTTCAATCAGGTGACGGCCTATTGATTGTACCTGCCTTGTGGAATTACCTCCGGCAATAAGAAAAAAATCAGCAAAGGAGGTCATTCCGCCAATATTAAACAGAACCGGGTCAACCGCCTTTCTTTCCATGATAATATCTGCTGCAAGCAGCGCTTTGTCAAGAGACTTCATTTATTTATATAAACCTTTCCTTAAGATGTATTCTTTTACCCTTTCAGGTACCATAAAATTTATTGATCTGCCAGTTTTTATATTCTGCCTTATTTTTGTTGAAGAGATATCCATTAGTGTTGATTTTTTAAAATAGATCGAGCAGCCACTGGTATTTACGAATAAATCATCGGTGTTGCCCTTTTTAAAATCCAACCCAAGAGACTCTATAAAACTGCTGATTTCACACTTCTGTGTGCCAGGCCTGTCTATAACTGCAAAGCTGGTCAGTTTAAAGAGCTCTTCATATTCCTTCCAGGTGGTTATCTCTTTAAATGTATCGATCCCCAGTATAAAAAACAGTTCTAAATCAGCACCGTATAAATTCATAATTATATTGATTGTCTCAATAGAATATGAGGGCCCCTTTCTCCTGCCTTCAATATCGCTTGCCTCAAGGTAACTGGAATATGAAACCGCAATTTTTGTCATCTCAAGACGTTCAGAATAAGGGGTTATAACGCTTTCATCCTTATGAGGCGGCTGTGCGCACGGGATCAGGAGTACCTTTGACAACGCAAATTCTTCGCACATCTCTTCTGCCAGCCTGAGATGCCCGAAATGAATCGGATCAAATGTCCCTCCAAGTATGCCGAGCCTCAAATAATAACCCTCCTAATCCCTGATCTGGCCATCACCATAGACAATAAATTTTGTTGTGGTGAGTTCGGTAAGGCCCATAGGGCCAAAGGCATGAAGTTTTGAGGTGTTTATTCCTATTTCTGACCCCAGTCCTAGCTGGTTACCGTCATTGAATCTGGTTGATGCATTTACAAGCACGACCGACGAGTCAACCTGCGTGAGGAATCTCCTGCCCCGTGCATAATCCTTTGTGATTATAGTTTCAGTATGGTTTGAACCATATTTTTCTATATGAATAAATGCCTCCTCCATGCTGTCTACAACCTTTACTGCGAGTATCAGGTCCAGAAACTCGGCTGGCCAGTCCTCCTCTGTTGCAGGGATTGCATCAGGTATAAGAGCTCTTGTTTTTTCGCATCCTCTCAATTCCACCTTCGCTTTGCGAAATGCCTTTGCAACCTCCGGTAAGAATTCCTTTGCAATATCCTTGTGTACCAGCATTGTCTCCATTGCATTGCACACGCCCGGTCTCTGTGCCTTTGAATTTATGCATATATCAATGGCTGTTTTGACATCAGCGTATTTATCCACATAGGCGTGGCAGACCCCTTTATAATGCTTGAGCACAGGTATCCTTGAATTTTCTGTTACAAACCGGATCAGCCCTTCGCCACCCCTCGGTATTATTACATCTACCATGTCATCACAGGATAAAAGTTCGGTTGTGGCCAGCCTGTCTGTGGTAGGAATTACCTGCACTGCCTTTCCGGGTAGATTATTTTCCTCAAGCCCCTCTTTTATTATATCCGCGAGGATTAGATTTGAATTTATGGCCTCGGAGCCTCCCTTCAGGATAACCACATTCCCTGATTTAATGCACAGGCTTGCTGCATCCACAGTTACATTTGGTCTTGATTCATATATAAAACCAATTACTCCTAAAGGTATCCTGATTTTACCGACCTGAAGATTATTTGGCCTTTCCCACATGCCAGTAACCTCGCCGACCGGATCAGGCAGGCGCATCACTTCATGAAGGCCCTGAACAATTGAGTTTATGGTCTTTTCATCAAGCGTAAGCCTGTCAAGCATTGCAGGGCTTAACCCCTTTTCTTTTGCGGCTACAAGATCCTTTTTATTCTGGATCATTATTTCGCTTTTACGTTCAATCAGTTTTCGGGCAATAGATTCAAGGGCTGCATCCTTTTCCTTTCTTTTTATGGTACGTAAGAGCCTTGATGCATCTTTTGCCGACAATGCTATTTCACGAATCATGGATTTTATTGACATGTTTCATCTCCATCCTGACCATTGGTAATAAGGAGATTATCCCTGTGTATAATCTCATCGTTATGCTTGAAACCAAGCACCTCTTCTATCTTCCTGCTGTTCAATCCCTTTATTTTTTCAAGTTCGCTGTGACTGTAATCTACCATGCCGACCGCTGTTTCATTGCCATTACGGTCAACAATCTGAACTGAATCTCCTCTGTTGAATCTCCCGGACACCCCGATAACCCCTGAAGGAAGCAGGCTCTTTCCGTTCTTTATCAGCGCCTTTACAGCACCGTCATCAATGATGATTTTGCCTTTTATGGCCCTTGTAAAGGCTATCCAGTGCTTGCGGCCGCAAACCGCCTTTGTCTGGGGGAGAAATAATGTGCCGGTCTCTTCACCTTTCATTATTTTTCTAATGATGTTTTTAGTATATCCGTTTGTGATAATAACCGGTATCCCTTTTAGTGTGGCCTTTCTTGCCGCAGCTATCTTGCTTGCCATCCCACCTGTGCCGAGTGCCCCCGGGACTGAGTTTGCAGATTGAAAATGGCTGCTGCCTATTTTATTTACAAACGGGATGAGCCTTGCATTTTTATTTTTCCTAGGGTCATCATCATAAAGTCCGTCAATATCTGTAAGTATCGCAAGCAGTTTTGATTCTGTCATGTTGGCAACCATGGCGCTCAAATTATCATTGTCACCGAACTTGATTTCATCAATTACCACGGTATCATTTTCATTTATTATTGGTATTATGCCCCATGATAAAAGGGTGAAGATGGTATTTCTTGCATTAAGATAGCGCCGCCTGTTATTAAGGTCATCCCTGGTGATAAGTATCTGTGCCACTGTAACCCCGTGACGGCCAAAGACCTTTTCATATGCCATCATGAGGCGGCTCTGGCCGATTGCAGCCATTGCCTGTTTTTCAGATATCCCGTCAGGCTTTTTTTCATAACCCATTTTTTTCATGCCTGCGGCTATGGCTCCGGATGAGACAAGAATAACCTCTATCCCCCTTGATCTGAGGTCACAGATATCATTTGTTAGGCTGTTAATAACCGTGTTGTTAAAACCATCGTTTCCGGTGAGTATTCCGCTTCCGGCCTTAATGACTATCCTGCGCGCATTTTTAAGCAGTTTTGTTCTGATATTTATTAATTTTTCTTCCATTTATTTATGTACGCTGTTTATTGTACCGGATACATAACATTCATAATATTACAGGGAAAATTGTATTTTAAATAAAACAGATTGCAAAGCAGAGGTTGACCCTGCTCATTTTCAGTTAACCTACTGCATTTTCTTTTAGGAACTTTTTTAGTTCCTCTATCCCTTCACCTGTCATCGCTGATACTGCTATTGCACTCCTCCCTGCAGCATTTATTTTAAGCATGATATCTTCAGCTTTTAACCCATCAGGCCTCTCAAGGTCAATTTTATTAAGAATAATCGTCCTTTTTTTTGACATAAGCAAAGGGTCATACCTCTTAAGCTCATCCTCAAGAATGTTGTAATCCCTTAGCGGATCATCTGCCGGTAGATCGGACATATCTATTATATGTAGAAGAAATCTTGTCCTTTCTATATGTTTCAGGAAACGATGACCAAGCCCCTTACCCTCGCTTGCCCCTTCAATAAGCCCTGGGATATCCGCTATTGTTAGAGACTTTTCATCATCAATATTCATCATCCCAAGGTTTGGAATAAGGGTGGTAAATGGATAATTATCTATTTTAGGGCGGGCCATTGTAAGGCATGATAGCAGGGTTGATTTTCCTGCGTTTGGCAGGCCTACCAGCCCTATATCAGCCAGGTGTTTCAGTGTGAGTTTGAGCCTTTTGGATTCTCCAGGAATACCACTCTGGGCATATCTTGGGGATCTGTTTATTGCAGTGGCAAAATACCTGTTTCCCTTTCCGCCTATACCGCCGTAAACAATAGTGATTGACTGTTCATTACCTGTCAGGTCTCCTAATATTTCACCTGTGTCATGATCAGAGATGATTGTGCCGGGAGGTACCTCTATTATGGTATCCTCGCCATTTTTACCTTTTTGATTATTGCCCATACCAGGGCCGCCATTTCTGGCCTTGAAATGTCTTCGAGAACTGAAATCGACAAGGGTGAAAAGTTTATTGGAGGCCCTTAAAATAATATCCCCTCCCTTTCCGCCGTCCCCTCCATCGGGGCCGCCTTTAGGGATAAAACGGGCCCTGAAAAAGCTTACGCAACCTTTTCCACCATTCCCTGAAACAACATGTATTACTGCTTCATCCAGAAATCCCATATTATCCTCAGGAGGTGGAAAAAGGGGATTTATTAGTCGGCTAAAACACTCACCTTTTTTCGGTTTTTAGTAAACCGTTCAAAGGCGACTGTGCCGTCTATCTTGGAATATATGGTGTAATCCTTTCCAAGCCCTACATTTTTACCCGGATGGATCTGGGTGCCTTTTTGTCTGATCAGGATGTTTCCAGCCTGAACCTTTTCACCTGAATATTTTTTAACCCCAAATCTCTGGCCGGCGCTGTCTCTACCGTTCCTTGAACTCCCGCCTGCTTTTTTGTGTGCCATAGTTATGATTCCTTATTAAATAATACGCTTTAACCGAAAAAGTTTTTGAGTCTTACTCTTGAAAATACCCAAAACAAAAAAAGTTACTGACCGATGTTATCGATCTTTATCTGAGTAAAACATTGCCTGTGGCCCTGCTTTTTCCGGTAGTTTTTTCTTCTTTTATACTTGAAGACAATAACCTTTTTATCCTTGGCCTGCCTCATGATCTTGCCATATACCTTTGCCCCTTCAAGGTATGGTTTGCCAAGGTTGACATTGTCCCCGTCTGAAGTAAACAGGACCTTATCAAAGGCAACTGAGTCCCCGATATTACCCTCAAGTTTTTCTATCTTCAGCATATCACCTGGTGCTACCCGATACTGTTTTCCACCTGTCTGTATTACAGCGTACATAATTAACCTCCAAATTTGTAACACGTAACCATAAAAGAAAAAAAGTCATATGTCAAATTGTTTATTATATGACTTTTTATTCAATGTTTACTTGTCTTAAAGTGCCCCCGGCATGACTTGAACATGCGGCACCCAGATTAGGAATCTGGTGCTCTATCCGCCTGAGCTACGGGGGCGTGGACTAGTCTTGTACCAAAAAATAATTAAAATGCAAGTTTTTTGTGCAGTGGCTTCAAAATTTGAAAAAAATCTTGATTATAGTAATAAAAGAATTTATAAGTTTCATTAATTTTTGTTGGTTTATCATTATTTAGATTTATGTAAAAAAAGATAGCGGGGATGTAGCTCAGTTGGGAGAGCGGTACGTTCGCAACGTACAGGCCGTCGGTTCGATCCCGATCATCTCCACCATATTTTCCTTTTCAGTACGGGTAAAATCTGGTGAGAACAGCTGAAAATCAAATGTTTTCCCTTATATTTTCTTCAGAAGTTGTTGAACTAAAAAGCTCTTATCCCCATGGAGAATAATAAATGAAAAGAAATGCAGAAATTGATCGTAAAACCAAAGAAACTGATATTCGGGTAAAATTTGATCTTGATGGTAAAGGAAGCAGCAGTGTTAATACAGGGATTCCGTTTATGGACCATATGCTGAATCTGCTGGCTGTACACGGGTATTTTGACTGTGAAATATCTGCAAATGGTGATATTGAAATTGATTATCACCATACGGTTGAAGATCTTGGCATATGTCTGGGCATGGCAGTAAGCAAGTGCCTTGGGGAAAAGAGGGGTATCAGGAGGTATGGGCAGGCTACAGTGCCAATGGATGAGGCCATGTCGAGCGTGGTTATAGATATATCCAACAGGCCCTTTCTGGCCTATCGTGTTGAGGTTAATAACAGCAAGACCGGGAGCTTTGATATAGCTCTGCTTGAGGAGTTTTTCAGGGCATTCGTAAACTACTCAGGCATCACCATGC
The DNA here is from genome assembly GCA_012513605.1 of Desulfatiglans sp. Classification (NCBI taxonomy): domain Bacteria; kingdom Pseudomonadati; phylum Thermodesulfobacteriota; class Desulfobacteria; order Desulfatiglandales; family Desulfatiglandaceae; genus Desulfatiglans; species Desulfatiglans sp. The sequence continues at coordinate 22,093 of JAAZBV010000014.1, forward strand.
ATGTTGATATGGTATCAGGCAGGGACCCTCATCATATAGCTGAATCAGTCTTCAAGGCATTTGGTAAAGCACTTGATATGGCAACAGGTGTTGAGGAAAGGCTGGATGGAAATGCCCCTTCATCTAAAGGGCTCCTGTAACAATCTTGATGGCTGATTAAAGGGTAAAACGTGACTCAACAAAGATTTCAAAATAAATATAAAAAATATTATATGCTTTTATGCCTCATTATTCTCTTCAGCGGATGCGCAACCAATAAGAAGGTCTATTCCGAATTTGCAGAAGGGCAGGTTGGTCCATTAAAAATTGTTTTTTTGGGTTTAAGGTCTGGAATACCTGAAGGGGGTAGTCCTGCCCTGTTTTCTAATCCGCTGCTGAATACAATGGTAAGCGCTGAACCGGTAAACCATGATATCTCTGATCGATTGTCTGATAAGCTGTATACGCTTATTGAAGAGTCGAGGGATTATAATATGGTTAACGTGAAGGGACATCAAATACCCGGATATAATAGTGCCAACCCCCTGGACATAAATTCCATTAATACCCTTGCAAAGGAGATTTCAGCTGATTTTGTCATTACCGGGTATGTCTACAGGATGCAGGAGCGTGAAGGTGGAAAATATTCAGCAGTTACTCCAGCCTCGACAGCATTTGATATATACTTTATAGATGTCAAAAATGGTACAATATCCTGGCGCGGTAGTTATGATAAGACGCAGAAATCATTGAGTGAAAACCTCCTTGATTTCAAGTCGTTTCTGAAATTAAAAGGGAAATGGGCGGATGTGGAAAGCCTTGCTCTGGCCGGGTTAAAAGAGCTTGTCGATGATATGCCAAAAATAAAAAAATAAATATTTTTTTATTTATTGATATCGGTTGGCTTTATTTTACTTAATTTTATACTGATCAAAAAGGCTATTTAATTCGAAAAACCTACTTTTTCATCATTGACAATCTAAAAATCGTTAATATAATAGAGCATTTATCTAAAAACCTGGTTTTAACCAATTGGCCATGTCGGCGCCTTGGAGAACTTAAAAGCCATGTCGATAAAATAGGAAAAATCGTGGGTTTATGATGGATTTCTATCAGGCAGCCAAGGAAGAGATAAAACGGTCGGCAGACATTGTCGAGCTGATAGGACAGTATGTCCAGCTTAAAAAGGCCGGTCTAAACCATGTAGGGCTTTGCCCGTTTCATGGTGACAAGGACCCCTCTTTTACGGTTAGTCAGGCAAAACAGATATTTCATTGTTTTGGATGTAAAAAGGGTGGTGATATTTTTACCTTCTGGATGGAATATCATAAGGTTTCATATTCTCAGGCATTAAAAGAGCTTGCTGAAAAATATCATGTAGTATTGCCTGAAAAAAAGATTACGCCGGAAAAAAGGCATGAGCTTGATTTAAAGGAGGAGATATACCGGATTAACGGCGCTGCAGCTGCCTATTATAACTATATCCTTGTAAAAACAGCAGCAGGTAAGAAGGGTATAGGGTATTTTGGTAAACGGTCAATCAGCCCTGAAATCATAAACAGGTTTAAATTAGGCTATGCCTCTGAAGATTGGGATGGGCTGGCTAGATTTTTATCAGGCAGGAATGTAAATCTTGAGAAGGCGGAAAAGGCAGGCCTTCTTATCACCAAAAAGAATGGCGGATATTATGACCGTTTCAGGGGGAGGGTAATATTCCCCATATTTACCATGGAAGGCAAGGTTGCCGGTTTTGGGGGCAGGGTGCTTGATAATTCGCTGCCTAAATATCTGAATACTCCTGAGACATCCATCTTCCATAAAGGTGAATTACTATACGGGCTGAATACTGCCTTTCCCCATATACGTGAAACAGGACGAGTTATTATAGTTGAGGGTTATACCGACGTACTGGCACTGAATAAACATGGGTTCAATGCGGTTGTTGCAACACTCGGAACAGCCCTGACTCAGAACCACTTAAGGAAACTTAAGGGATTCAGCAGGGAGATTATTGTTGTATTTGATGCTGATTCAGCAGGGAAAAACGCTGCGGTGAGAAGTCTACCGCTGTTTCTCAATGAGGGTCTTTCGGCCAGAGTGATGATATTACCTGAAGGTGATGACCCTGATACATTTATGAACAGCAGGGGGCTTGATGCCTTTTTAAGTCATCTTGACAGGGCAATGCCCCTGTATGACTTTTATATTGAAACAAAACTTATGACTGTTGAACCAGGTATTGCAGGTAAGCTGGAGATCCTCAAGGAAGTAATCCCTGTGCTTTCAGAGATTACAAGCGATATACAGAGGTCAGTTTATATAAAGCACCTTTGTGAAAAATGCGATGTCTCAGAAACAGTTGTTCTTACTGAGCTTAACAGGCTGAGAGGTATATTATCAGGAAAAGGCAATATAGCAAGGCCGGAATCAGTGCAAAACGGGTCAGGGGTAAAAAGTCTTAAGGAGTATCATCTTCTTAACCTGATAATTCATTCACCCGGAATTGCAGGAAGGGTTCTGATTGACGATTTTAAAATGCTGATTTCTACCGGTGAAGTTGTAAAGATTTTTAACATACTTGCCGAAGAGTATAGGCTGAAAAAATTTATTGATCCTGCACAGATACTTGAGAATATGCAGGAAGGCCAGGAAAGAGAGATTTTTAATGAGCTGATGCTTTCAGAGCCTATTTATAAAGGCCCGGCGATTGAACAGGCCGTTCTGGAGTTTGAAAACAGGGTATATGATGTTAAACTCACAAACTCAATAAACGATGCGAAAAGTTCCGGGAATATTGAAAAACTGAATGAATTGGTTAAACTTAGAAAAGCTATTTGAAAAGTCTCTTTAATGATTATAATTGAATAGAATTGTATATAACATAGAGATAAGTAATTATCAGGAGGAATAGTATGATAAATAAAACTGATATGCAGAATCTGAAGAGATTGATAGATTCTGGCAAAGACAAGGGTTACATCACCTATGAAGAGCTGAATGATGACCTGCCTGATGAAATCACCTCCTCGGAGCATATCGACGATGTAATGATGATGTTTGAAGAGCTGGACATCATGGTAATTGATGAGGCAGCCAAAAATGAAATTGAAAAATCAAGAAAACTCAAGAAAAAGAAGGAAAAAGAGCTTGAGAAAGAAGATTTACAGGCTGATATAGTTGATAATTCAACAAGGGTTTCTGATCCTGTTAAAATGTATCTCAAGGAAATGGGCTGCATATCCCTCCTGACAAGGGAAGGGGAAGTTGATATAGCCAAAAGAATTGAAGAGGGTGAAAAAAATACACTTGAGATGTTTCTAAAGTGCTGTGTTGGGGTCGAGTATATTATTGATCTTGGAGAAAAGCTGAAGACAGGAGAGGTCAAGCTGAAGAATATAATCAATGACCCTGATTATGAAGAAAACCATGCGCAGATCGGTGAAAAAAGGGAGCACCTTATAAAACTGATAGATGAAATCAAGGTGCTGTACAATGATTATGGAAAGATAAAAAACGAAATCACAAAGAAGACCTGTGTCGCAGCCAGGAAGAAAAAGCTAACGGATAAGCAGACAAAAATCTTCAACCAGATTGTAGATATGATTTATGGTTTTAAACTGGAAAAGGGGCAGCTTGATAAGATGATGGATATGCTTTACAGGTTAGTAATTGACTGTGAAAAGGCCGAACGCCATTTGTCTGATTGTGTTATTAAGAATGGTGGAAAATCATTAACATACATAAAAAAGTGTATTATGGGTATTCCAAAGTCAGCAAAGGATAATGATATTGTTACACCTCTGAAACGAAAAAAAACAGAATTGGTCTTGATGAAAACCGAGCTGAATGAGGCGCAAAAGACTATCAAAGATATAAAAGATCGCACTAACATGACAGCCAAAGAATTGAGGGAGACCCTTGACCAGGCAAGAAGGAGCCTTGAAAGATCAAAGCTAGCAAAAAAGGAGCTTATCCAGGCTAATCTCAGGCTTGTAGTGAGTATCGCTAAAAAATATACAAACAGGGGGCTGCAGTTTCTTGATCTGATTCAGGAGGGTAACATAGGCCTCATGAAGGCGGTAGAAAAATTTGAATACCAGAGGGGCTATAAATTCAGCACCTATGCAACTTGGTGGATCAGACAGGCAATAACAAGGGCGATTGCAGACCAGGCCCGGACTATCCGCATACCTGTACACATGATTGAAACAATAAACAAACTCATCAGGACATCCAGATACCTGGTTCAGGAACATGGGCGTGAGCCGACTCCTGAGGAGATCGCTGAGAAGATGGAATTCCCCCTTGAAAAGGTGCGTAAGGTATTAAAGATAGCCAAAGAGCCTATCTCTCTTGAGACCCCTATCGGTGAAGAGGAAGACAGCCATCTTGGAGATTTCATAGAGGATAAAAAGGTCATATCGCCCGGTGAAGCGGTGGTAAACCACAGCCTTGGTGAACAGACAAGAAAGGTACTTACATCTCTTACACCAAGGGAAGAAAAGGTCCTAAGGATGAGATTCGGCATTGGTGAAAAGTCTGATCACACACTTGAAGAGGTGGGACGTGACTTCAATGTTACAAGAGAGAGGATAAGGCAGATAGAGGCAAAGGCATTAAGAAAGTTAAGACATCCGAGCAGAAGCAGGAAATTAAAAAGTTTTATTGAAAGATAATATTATTATCATCGTTTTTTCTTGACAAAAATCGATTCAGACTGCATTTTATACAGCTTGAATCAAACGGCAGTCTAAAGGGCCTATAGCTCAGCTGGTAGAGCCACCGGCTCATAACCGGTAGGTCCCTGGTTCGAACCCAGGTGGGCCCATCATAAAAGGAAAAATGTTGATTTCAAAAACACACATAAATAGATCTCGAAAGGGATAGCTTAAAAAAAGGGCGCATCATTAAAGATGCGCCCTTTTTTTTGAATTAAGTATAAAAACATATTTTAATTGCGTTCATATGTCTGCAAGCCTTAAAAAAGTAATAGATATTATTGATGAGATAGCACCATTCTCTCTAGCTGAGGAGTGGGATAACCCCGGCCTTCAAATTGGTTCTCCTGACATGGATATCAGCAAGATACTGGTTGCCCTTGATCCGACAATGGAGACCTTGAAAATGGCCGTGTCTGTAAATTCCCAGTTGATCATAACTCATCATCCCCTGCTGTTTCATTCAATATCTCATATAGATTTAAAATCTTTCCCTGGTAACTTTATAAATGAGGCAATAAAAAACAACATATCAGTTATTGCTGCCCATACAAATCTGGATAACGCAAAGATGGGGATCAACCAGATTCTTGCCATAAAACTTGGCCTGACTGACTGGGAGATCCTTGAGCCAAAGGGGTTAAATGGCATGGCCGGATACGGGATTGGTATAATCGGTTATCTTGGTGAACCAGTTGATTTATACTCCTATGCCATGAAGGTCAAAGAATGCCTTAATACCAAAACAGTCAGGGTGACAGGCCCTGATGATGTAAGAATCAGATGTGTTGCCTCTGTTGGAGGTTCTGGCAGGGATTACATAGCAAAAGCAAAAGAAAAAGGTGCTGACCTTATTGTAACCGGAGACATAGGGCATCATGATGCCCTTAATGCGAGAGCGCTGGGCATCAATGTAATTGATGCAGGCCATTTTTACACAGAAAGGGCAGCATTGACAGGTTTTATTGACCAAATAAGGGAAAGGTTAGAAACGCAGGGCATTGATATAATGGTTGAACTTTATAAAGGAGAGGCTGACCCTGTCAGAATATTGTAATAATAATTATCATAAGGGGGAAGAGAATTGAAAGAAGATCTGAAAAATTTGATCCTGCTTCAGACATGCGATAACAGGATAAAAACAAACCAGATAAAGCGGGATTCCATTCCTGAAAGGATAAAACGGCTGGAAGAGTCCTTTGAGGAAAAAAGCAGGATATTCAATTCCAGATTGGAAAAACTTGACTCACTTGAAAAGGAAAAAAGGGCTGTTGAAAAGGAAGTCCAGGTTATTGAAAGCAGGGCGCAGAAAGGTCAGGAAAAACTCAATAACATAAAATCAAACAAGGAATATACCGCTGCGCTCAAAGAGATTGAAGATATAGAAAAGGATAGAGTAAAACAGGAAGATATACTGCTTCAGGTTATGGAGACTATTGAACAGCTGAAAAAGGAGTCCATAGAGATAAAGGTTGAGAAGGAAAATCTCAGGAAGGATTTTGATGCGGAAAAAAAGGAGATTGAAGATGAGCTCCTTGAACTTAATGAAGAGGCTGAAGGGCTGATTAAGCAAAGGGCAGAATATAATTGTGAGGTTGACAGTAGAATGCTTAAGACATATGATCTCCTGCGCGCCAGAAGATCAGGGGTTGCTATAAGTGCTGTAGTTGGAGGCATATGTCAGGCATGTCATCTGGAGATACCCCCGCAGAAGTTTAATGAACTTCAGAGATGCAATGAGATGATGGCCTGCCCACACTGCAACAGGCTCATATACTGGGGGGAAGACGAATTTTTTGTTAAACTTTTAAACAGCGCGAGCGTTTAGCAGATTAGAATATCAGAGCAGGCCGGATGGCCGCTGCTTTGCTTTAAAAGCAAAGGGGAGGAAAGTCCGGGCTCCACAGGACAGGATGCTGGATAACGTCCAGTCCCGGTGACGGGAAGGAAAGTGCAACAGAAAGTATACCGCCTCTCTTCCGGCATTGGCCGGAGGTTATGGTAAGGGTGAAATGGTGAGGTAAGAGCTCACCGTCCTGGCGGTGACGTCAGGAGCTTGGCAAACCCCATCCGGAGCAAGACCAAATAAGGAGGAGCATGAGGGTGGTCCGCCCGATTCTCCGGGTAGGTCGCTTGACCCTGATGGCAACATCAGGGCTAGATGAATGGTCATCGTTCAGGGATATTTCCCTGAAAACAGAACCCGGCTTATGGCCTGCTCTTTTTTTTATACAAGTTTAGTCACAGCATTAATGATAGCCTGCCTCAACACCCCTCCCAAAATCTGAAAACATAACAGTGCCGCAAGAGGTGATAAATCAAGCCCTGCGATTGGCGGAATGAGCCTGCGAAAAGGCGAAAGCAGAGGCTCACTGATTCCATATATCGTTTGCACAACAGGGTTATATGGTGATGGGCTCACCCATGACAGTAAAACGCTAACTAGTATCACAAGGGAGAAAAAACCAGGAAATAGCTCTATTACCTGCGTCAACCCCTCAGCTACGCCATAGTATAAATAGAGTGAAAACCCAAGCGGTTTTGGGGCGATTATAGTGTTAAGCAGATAGGCTATAATGCTGTAAACAAAAAATAAGGTTACAAATGTAAAAAGAGAGAATGACTTTCTTGGTATACTAAGCCTCGCGGCAAGAGAACCAAGTGGCAGAAATGCCCTTTGAAGCATACTTATTACAGGGGTATGGCCTTTATCCCCTGTAAGAATAGCTATGAACCATACCACCATGTAAAACCGGAAGAGCAACTGGAATAGATTCAATAAGCTTATTCCTGTTCCGGATAAAATGGAGACACGTCCGGTTGTAAAATAAAGCAGGCCTCTTATGATGACAAGAAAGAGAACACTTAAGGCCACGCAGTAAAACTCATTCCTGACAATGGTTTTAAATGGTTTTAACAGTGGATCAGTGATCCTGAATATGAGATTAAATACACTGTTAAAATTGGCTTCAACAGGCCTGATAAACAGCCTGATAAGTACAATAACTATGAGTATATCGATAATAGCCTTTAGTAAAAACATGCAAATTCCTCTTGGTATTTTATTTGTCTATCCTCTATACTACAGCAATTAATTATTCAACCTGAATATAATCCTGATCTTTTATGAATGTAATGGTTATGAAAAAAAAAGAACCAGATAGAACCTATACTGACATTGCAGCAAAGATTCTTCCGAAATCCTCACGGAATGAGATTATGGGTCTTGAAGAGGGAATTGTAAAGATCAAGGTGACTGCACCGCCTGTTGAGGGCATGGCAAACAAAGCTGTCATAGAGCTTATTTCAAAAGAGCTGAAAATCCCGAAAAAAGATATTGAGATAGTATCCGGTGATAAATCAAAAAATAAAAGGATCAGGATTCACGGGGTTTCATGCCTGAATTTTTCAAAGATTAATAAATAAAAAATATAAAGACGCCCGGCAGGGCGCCTTCTCAGGCATGAAACTGCATGTCATAAAGCTGCCTGAACCGGCCGTTTTTATCCATCAGCTCCTTGTGGGTGCCTGATTCAACTATCTCCCCATTTTCAAGCACAAAGATCCTGTCGGCATTTCGTATGGTGCTTAATCTGTGGGCAATAGCAAAGATCGTGCATCTGCCCTTCAGGGATTCTATGGATTTCTGTATGAGCTCTTCACTCTCTGCGTCAAGCGCAGAAGCGACCTCATCCAGCAGCAGGATGGAAGGATTCACAAGTATTGCCCTGGCAATGGATATGCGCTGTTTCTGTCCACCAGATAAAAGCGAACCCCTGTCGCCCACAATGGTCTCATACTGCTTTGGCTGATCCATTATAAAATTATGGGCATGGGCAGAGGTTGCAGCGGCTATTATACTGTTTTTGTCAGCAGATGATCCTGTGCAGTTAATATTATTCTGGATAGAGTCATGAAACAGTAGTACCTCCTGGCTTACTATCCCTATCTGCCTCCTTAATGATTCGAGCGTAACATCCCTTATATCTATCCCATCTATCAGTATCTGCCCTTCATGCACATCATAAAAACGGGGGACAAGGTCCATCAGGGTGCTTTTACCTGCCCCTGTTGACCCTACAAAGGCTACCATTTCACCGGCATTGACCCTGAATGAAACGTTTTTAAGTATTGGTTTACTGTTTTTATATGAAAAGCATACATCCTTGAATTCAATGGAGCTGTTATGCCTTGGTAGAATAACAGCGTCTTCCTTTTCAGCAATCTCAGGCATTGTATTGATGATGCCAAATACCCTTTCAGTCGCCCCCTGAAGGGTTTTTATTTCATTACTGACTTTAGAAAGGTTTTTTACAGGTGAGTAAGCCCTTGAGATTGCAAAAAAAAGTGCCACCAGTTCGCCAAGGGTAAGATTATAATATGTTTTACCTGCGATCAATATTACCGGCAATGCTGTAAAGGCGATGGCGTCCATAACGGGGCCTATTCCTCTTACCCATCGGTTCCAGTGCATGGTTTTTTTATACAAGAAATCTGTAAGTATTTTAAATTTGCCTGAATGGTTTTCAAATGTGCAGAAACCCTGAACGACCTTCAGACAAAGCAGTGTCTCCTGATATGCTGATGTAACCTTTGCTGTAGCATCCTGAACCCTTGAAGAGTGTTTTTTGACCTTGATTCCGAATAACCGGGTTACCCCGATTATCAAAGGGGTGACAATCATTACTATAAGGGTCAGTTTGTAGTTTATTTTTAAGGCGGACAGTAATAAAAACAGGGCAGTCAGCGGGTACTGAACAAAACCGATGATGATATTTGATATGGATGCCTGCATAAGGGTCAGATCTGCTGTTGATCTGGAGATAAGTTCCCCGATCTTGTATTCATGGTAAAAACCCAGGTGTAGATTAGTGAATTTTTTATAGAGATCTATCCTGATATCATTTATTGCCCTGTTGGTGAAGGCTGCTGCCGTTAGTTCACTAAGATACAGGGTAAATGACCTTACAATAACAGAAATGAAAATAAGAAAAGAGAGAAGGATCAGGAGTGAATTAGATGTCTTACCTTCAATAATCTCAATTTTTTCAAGTTTGATTGGGAATGATGAATCTTTATCCCATACAGGCAGTTTTAAAGTAAATGGAACCGGCTCATTATCCTTGGGTGTATCCCTGGTTACATCCTTAGACATATCCATGCTCAAATTATCTATAAAAGAGGGGAGTATCTCTGTGGGTGCAGCAGACAATATAGCCGCAATACATGCAGGTAAAATAGCGCATAACATAAGCAACTTATATTTCCTAACATATCCTGCAATCTCTTTACCAAGTAATCTATCGAGCATAATATGGTGATTCTCCTCTATTTGTAAAACCCTTTCAGGCCTCTGTTTATTTGTAATAAGGGGTTATATGTATCAGAAAAAGAATAAAAAGTGTCTATTTTTTGATGTAGATTATCAGATTAATGCCTGCCAGAGAAAAGAGGATATTTGCCGTCCATGCGGATAAAAACGGGGGTAATACCCCTGCCAGGCCTATGGCCCTGGCAAAACCCATAATCAGGTAGAGCAGAAAGCAGGCTGCAATGCCAATGGTAATGGAAAGAGGTATGCCGTTTATCTTCTCCCACAGGCCTACGGGTATTGCAATAAGGGCCAGAACAGCAGTGATAAATGGGAATGCGAGTTTTCTGTATAGATTAACCATGTCAGCAGTATTATCATAACCCTCGGCTCTTACCTTTTGAGCGTGTCTTTTTAACTGCCCATAACTCATATCTTCAGGCTTTTTTATTTTTTTGATGAACATCTCAGGTGTTTCAGGGATATCGATTGAAACCTGGTCCAACCTTTCAAATCGGTAATCGTTTTCACCAGCAAGGGTCTGCACCTTTGCCTTTTCTATTTCCCACCTGTTATTAACCCTTCTGCCGGTTTCGCCCTTGATCTTTTTAACAAGAATGAACTGATCATTGAAAAAATAGAATACCGGCCCCTTCATTGTCTGGCTCTTTGCATCAAAATACTCTATCCAGTAGATATTGTTATCTGACTTGTACCATATGTTTGTACTTCCGGATAGACCGGACGGGTCTCTTTTTTTTACCTCGGCATTCCAAATCTCGTTTTGCCTCGAACTGGTAAAGGGGATAATTGCATCAGATAGAATGAATGAAAATACACTTAATATAATGGATATAAATATTACAGGGGTAAAGGTCCTGAAGATATCAAGCCCGCAGGCCTTCATTGCCATGATTTCACGATTCTTTTTCATCAGGCATATAACAACAATAACAGATATTGTCGTTGCAACCGGTATCATCTGATCTGTAATTAATGGTATTTTATAGAGAAAATAGGCGATGGTAGAAGAGAAGGGTACTCCCGCTTTAACAAAATTATCTATCTTCTGTATGAAATCTATTACAAGGTATAAAAGGATAAAGATAAACTGGCACATGATAAATACCTTTATTACCTCTTTGACGATATATTTTGTGATTACCTTCATCTATCCCTTTAAACCTGTTATGAAATTTATAATTGGTGATATGAAACCCATTAAAAGCTTCTCTAATGGATTTCATACCATGGCACAGAAGATACCTTGACGATTTTAAAAAATCTACCTTAATGTTCTTATAAATGTTTTATAGTTTTATCTACCAGCTCGGATTCTTCTTTGACCCGATCCATTCTGCCATCTGTTCATTATAGATAATACGTTTGCTGAACAGCCACTCACCATTTACCTTTTCCATATCGTCCTCATAATACCCGTATGAATCAAGGGTAGCCTTGCGTTCAGGGTTATCATTTCCCATGTGAAACCAATAGGCCCTTCCTACTGCCTTGTTCCCATTGATTTTAATCACTATGTTTGTGATGTTGTGACGGCCTGTTGAAGGGTATAATTTCTTTTCGTCTCCAGTGGCAGGTTTTTCCTTTGCCATGTTTGCAGACATTGCCCCGAGTTCTCTCTTGATATTTTCCCGACCCTGCCATTTAAAACCTATAATATCCAGGATACCATCCTCTGTAAATGTCTTCACATATGTGTCCAGATCACCAAAATCCAGTGCAAACATGTAGCGGGCCTGAAGATCCTCTATCAGGGCCCTGTCTTCTGCATAACTTGTGGAACCTGTATCTGCGGAAGAGTAGGTCATAATAAATGTGACAGAAATAATTGCTATAAAAATGAATACTGTTATTGATAATTTACGCATTTGCTTCCCTCCTGTTTCATGTGATAGGTTTTTTGTTAGATGATGAAGTATAGGCAGATAATTATAATGAGTCAATATTACTTCTTTCATAATACGACCCATGTTTATTATAATGAAAATTTAGGCTATTATGCTACAATACCCATCAAATAAACATATAAGGAGGTTAATAGTGAAAGAATCCATTTTAACATCCATAGAAAACAGGCTGCTAAACTTTCACTTCAAGACCACATTGAGCTTATTGAAAAACTGACGCAACAGTTGAAGGGAAAGAGCATTAATTTAAGCCATGAAAATGACTGGGTGAACTTATACGGACTTGGCAAAGGAGTATGGGGCAATGAAGATGCCCAGGATCATGTCAATAAACTTAGAGAGGATCGGATATGACCCTTTCCAGCGAAAAAATATTTACCAATGATATTAATCTTAAACAGGTGTCAACGGTCGTTAAAAAGTGAGCCATTTTCGGTCGTGAAAACTGAGCCACTTTACATTTCAATTTGATCTGCTTTTATTACCTCCTTTTCATTATTTTTCTTAAGCCGATAACTGTTACCTTTGATGTTTATAACGACGCTATGGTGCAATAACCTGTCAAGCACAGCAGTTACTATTACAGGGTCTTGAAACAATTCTGTCCAATCAGAAAATGCCTTGTTTGAGGTTATTATTGTGCTGGCTCTTTCATATCTGTTGGCAATGAACCTGAAAAAGAGGTTACACTCTTCTCTGGTTATCGGCGCATAACCTACCTCGTCAACTATCACCAGCGATGATTTATGATAACTCCGACCCTTTCCAGGACGACCCGCTTCATGATCTTTTTTTAATTTTTTAATAAGGTCATCCA
>JAAZBV010000015.1 GCA_012513605.1 Desulfatiglans sp.
AGTCTGAGGGCATAGGCCGCAGAAATATAACATATAACCATACTAATATGCCTGTGCAGATATCATATAAAGGAGGTACACCCACATATCTTACCTATGATGGAGAGGGTAACAGGATTAAAAAGGTGCAGGGCTCTTCAACTACAATATATGTAGGGGATATATTTGAAAAGCGGGGAACCCTTGAGGTAAGCCATATATATGCCCATGGTAAAAGGATAATATCACGTACCAGTGATGGTAAGGAGTACTACACCCATACGGACCACTTGGGTTCTACAAACCTTGTAACAGATGAAACAGGGCAGGTTCTGGAAGAGAACGGATATCTGCCATTTGGCGGAGCACTTTTCAGAAATGAGTACAATGGCGGTACATTTAAATCCGCATACAGGTACACCGGCCAGGAGCTTGACAGTGAATATGAGCTGTATAACTACAATGCCAGGCTCTATGACCCTGTTATGAGCAGGTTTATTTCACCGGATACGATTATCCCGGATCAATATAATCCACAGGCACTCAACAGGTATTCATATTGTTTGAATAATCCATTGAAATATACTGATCCAACTGGACATTATGCAGGAGTCTATGGGCCAGATGATTATAACCCTTGGAGCAGTGTAGATTGGCAGCTTGGTCAATCTTATCATTATTATATTCATAACCCGAATCTATTTGGACTTTTAGCTGGTCCTGAAATATTTGGTATTCAACAAGCTAGAGAAATGAATGAAAGATATATTTCAAATCTAAACAACTTGTTTAGAATGGCAGAGGGAATGGACCTATTTGGCATGCATACATTAAATAAACAACAATACTCGAAAAATTATAAAGATAAATGTATGTCACTTCTTGAAAAAGGTAAAGGTTATGATGCACCACAAAATACAGACACGCTTATAAAGTTAATGAATGAATTTGTGGCAGATAATAAAGGTGTGAAGATTAGTTTCGATAATATTGGAAATTTTGGTTCAATGGATGTATTTACCGGTAACGTTACAATTGGCCCAGCAGCATGGCGGTCTAAAGGTTTTCTAATGTCAACGATTGGACACGAAGTCGTTATCCATTTTATGGATCAATATACACGCAATAATATTTGTTCAAAATTCGATGCTCAATGTGGTTATATGACAGAATATCATGCATATTTGTATGAACTTAATAATATAGGTACCATTTTTAATTTATCCCCTGATGAGGTGAAATTTGTAGAATGCAGATGTGAATATTTTTACTATAGTTTAGATGCAGAGCATAGAGCACTTGTAGATGATGGCATATATTTCCCACCTAAAAAATAAAGGAGATAACATGAAAATGATAAAACTTATTTTTCTATTAATTATGCTTTTTACAAATTGTTCTTTAGCGATAGAACCATTAAAAATGGAATTTATTAATAATGACAACAACTTGATATTAACATTAAAAAATGTTTCATCAGGTATATTATTAGTAAATAAATATTTTTATTTCGCATCAGAACATGCTTTTGGCCCGCCGACAGTCGAGTTTGAAATATTAGATAAAGAGGGCAATAAAATGGATATTACTATTGAGGTCTTTGAAAAGGGTGTTTCAGAAGAAGATATAGTAACATTATATCCTCAAGAGTTTATCGGAAAAGTGTTTGAAACACAAAATCTAATTAAATCATATTTTTTTTTGGAACCAGGGGTATATAAAATAAGAGCTACGTATAAAAATAAAAGTGAATATTGGGCAGATAAAGGTGTTTATAATGGAAGTTTAACATCAGAATACGTCACCTTTGAAATAACAGAAAAAGCAATGGAAGATGCAAGAGGGAAAGATTGGCGTAAGAGGAAAAAGGAGGCGCTAGAACGAAGAAAAAAAGTCGAAGAGCGATGGAAATAAAGTTGAAGCGGCAGAGCGGGACAACGTCCACAAGAAACGAAAAAAACTGAATTATTGAACTAACATAACAGTTTAGCATTAATTTTCTAATATAAAATCATGATGATCATCGTCAATAAGAGAGGGAACAGATTATGACTGCAGCCAGTAAAGAAAAGATGATAGGGGTGATTGTTTGTGTTTTATTATTCTGCTTTGTAAGCATTGCAAATGCACAGGAAAAGATAACTGATAAAACATTGATGAGCCTTGATTCAGAAGTAAAGGGATATCTTGATAAAGGGGACATTAATAACGCAGGGACTAAAATACTTGATGCCTATGAAAAGGCAGCAAAGGATAAAGGCAGCTTAAGCCCTGCTGCAACAAAAAATTTATCAGACACCCTTTTAAAGATGGGTGAAGCTGTGCATAAAAGAGATGGGGCTGATAAAGCAAAAGCATGGCTTGAGAAAGCTATCGAGATGGATAATAAAAATGATGAAGCCCATATGCTTCTGGGCTGGACATACTTTGAGAAAAAGGATTTTGATAAATCATTGAGTTTTTTTAAGGCTGCAAACGCTGTTAACCCAAGCGCTAAAAGTTACCAATTAATGGCTGTTACCTATTTCCAGAGCAAAGCATACCAGAAGGCCCTTGAAGCATGCGATGCTGGCATTAAAAGGCATCCAACCGCCGAAGTTGCCTCTGCCATGCTGAATATCAGGGCTATGTCCAACCTGATGTTAGGGAACCAGGATAAGGCGAAAAATGATTATCTTACCGCTATCAATAAAGACCCTGATAATA
>JAAZBV010000016.1 GCA_012513605.1 Desulfatiglans sp.
CCTGAAGTGCCATGGGTTTAAATGCTGTGGTATTAACCCCGTTTCCCCAGTAGGTTTCCGCAGCCACCTCGACATTTTCCGACAGGAACTTGCTCAGGTCATCCTTGGTATTGAAACCATGAACATCCTTGAGCAGTTTTGCCACAGTCGGGTCCATGATAATTGTGGCTGACATACCTGCCAGGGAACGCATGTAATCACGGAACATCATTTGCGGCGGATGGCTTATCTGTGCCTCTCCAACGCTTGAGATATAACTCCACCCCATGCCTATGCTTACAACATTGTCTGTCTTTTTAAAACCAAGCTGCACACTCAGGGGCTCCCATCCATCAGGAAGAGACTCTTCATTTTCTGCAAAACATATATTGTTGTACTGAAGGTTGCTTCCAAGGGTTGAATATGCCCCCTCATTAAGCCTGAGATCACCCATGATCTTGCCCGCGATAGTAAAGACCCTGCCAAGTATTGAGTTGGCCTCGCTGAATGGGCCAAGGGCATCAACACCTGAATTCATGTTAAGCTCTTTTCTTATGGGGCCGTTTACAACTATCATGTTGGCCGCAGAGCTTGTGGAATTGCCAAAGCTGTTAGCCCTGCTGCATATCGCCAGAATGGTCGGGAAGTATTTTGGTGTGGCACCAGCCATGACCGCATAAACAGCAGACTTTTCAACTGTCATTTTGCGGGAGCCATATTCACACACGATCTCATCAGGTTTATGGCTCGTGCCTGTAAGCATCTTTGCCACACGCTCTTCAGTTGGAAGGATGATCGGGTTAAAATCTGTCCATTCCTTTTCATTAAACAGCCTTCTCAGGTTATCCTCTGTATCAGGCGCAAGGAGGCGCGGTTCAGGTTCTGCGCCCCGCGGCATACCTGCAAATTTCTCATCATTAGTTAATGGCAGGGTAAGTCCATCTATAATGGCCTGCATCATGGGCTTATCGCTCAAGAGGTCTTTCCCTTCAACATACGCCTTATGTACAGACCTTGGCTGCCCTGCAACCGGGAAAGGAAAAGCAACATACCTGATAGGCATGCCATTGGCATATTTAACATTATAGTCTTTAAATTTTACTACGTTTATTCCTGAGGCACCGACTGTAGGAATATTGCTCTCTTCAAGGGATCTCGCAAATCGGCTCACGACCGACACACATCCGTGTCAGCCGCCAATGCCGATAACAGCACCCCGTGCGTTTGCAACGATCTCTGCCCTGAGATCAGGATCATCGCCCATCCAGCCGCCCTTTGATCTCCTTACCTCTACCCTGACCGACGGCATGTTTTTATTAAACCACTCCTTCATCTCCTCGAAAACAGAGTAGCCTGCCTCAGGGCCGCCCCACTGAAGATCAACCAGGTAGATGGTTTTACCTTCAAGGGTATCATTGCGGGGCGCAAGGGGCGCCCTTTCAGCAAAGGCGGTTGACAGGGCAGGGTTCAACAGGGTTATCAGAGGTTCTTCGGCCTTCTGGGTCACTGTCTCCTCTTTTTTGGTACAGGAGATAACACATGTAACAAAAAGGATTAAAAAAACATAAAAAACAGCTACATAATGAAACTTCTTAAACATAACTCCCCTCCTTTAATGATGTGGTTTTGCGGTAAGAATGCGATTACAGGAAGAAGACTCTATTGGATAAAATGGGTTATGTCAATAATCTAGTGCTCATCCATAAAGAGGCTGGTTCTGTATTGAGCTTTCCTCTTTCAGCCTTCAGCCTTCAGCTTTCAGCTATCAACTGTCACCATTTTTATAGACTCAGGTATTGGCCTATAAATCCAGCTTGAGGATTATACAGCTAAAATCTGGCTTAATATTTTAGGTGTTGCTTTTTATTCACTTTTAACCTATTGATATGTATCAAAAAAAATAATATTAATTATGGCACGCTTTCTGCTTTACAGGCTTTTAAAGTAATTGCCTACTATTTCAAAAACCGGAAGATTCTTTACATGATAAAACTGGAAAATGTACATAAGACATATTTTAACGGCAGCCCTCTTCATGTGCTTAAGGGTATAAATCTGCATATAGAGGCGGGTGAGTTTGTCTCCATCATGGGATCATCAGGTTCAGGTAAATCCACACTCCTTAACATAATCGGAATACTTGATAATTATGATACAGGTGCATACTGGCTGGGCGGGACACATGTATTAAACCTCGATGAAAAAAAGGCCGCATATTTTAGAAACAGGATGATCGGTTTTGTATTCCAGTCATTCAACCTGATCAGCTTCAAGAATGCCATGGAAAACGTGGCGCTTCCACTCTATTACCAGAATGTCGGCAGGAAAAAACGCAACATGCTGGCCATGGAGTATCTTGAAAAGCTGGGCCTTCTGGAGTGGGCTGATCATACCCCGAACGAACTCTCCGGCGGTCAGAAACAGAGGATAGCCATTGCCCGTGCAATGATCACAAAACCCAGGGTAATAGTGGCTGATGAGCCTACCGGTGCGCTCGACAGCGACACATCCATTGAGGTAATGAAACTGCTTCAGGAGATTAATTCTGATGAAGGGGTGACAATAATCATCGTCACCCATGAAGGTGATGTATCCCGCATGACAAAAAGGATTATCAGGCTGAAGGATGGTATTATCGTTGAAAAGGAGGAAGAGGTATAGATTATGCTGGACCTTGACTCCTGGCAGGAGATATTCAGCATCCTTGGTAAAAACAGGCTCCGTGCTGTTCTGACAGGCTTCAGTGTGGCCTGGGGTATCTTTATGCTTATCATACTGCTGGGAGCTGGAAACGGTTTTGAAAATGCCATGAGAAAGGGTTTTTCAAACTCTCTTATAAACAGCATGTGGATATGGGGCGGCAAGACCACAAAACCTTATAAAGGCCTGAAACCCGGAAGATATACCAGGCTTACAAATGAGGATTATGAGCAGATCAGAAAGAATATACCTGAAGTGGAACTCATATCATCGCGTTTTTACCTGCCCGGCCAGAATTATGTGGCCTATAAAGGAAAATCACTTAAATATCAGGTTATTTCAGTGTATCCCGATTATCTGGCTATTGATAAGGTGAATATTATCCAGGGTCGACCGATAAATAACCTTGATATTATTCATAAAAGGAAGGTCGCCATAATTACTGAGGAGGTTAAAAAAGAGCTTTTCAATCATAAAGAGGCGATTGGTGAATACATTATTGTCAATGGCTTTTATGTTAGGGTTGTAGGTGTATGTAAAGACAAGGATCAGAATAACAATCAGGTTGTGGGTCTACCGATCACAACGGCCCAGTTAATATGCGGCGGCAAAAAGAATATTTCAAATCTCTGTCTCACTATTCCGGTCTCTTCATCTGTTAAGGAATCGGTGGAGATCGAAAAAAATATCCGCTCTCTGTTATCTGGGATACATAACTTTGATCCTGAAGATGAAAGGGCTGTATATATATCAAATAGCGTGGAGCAGGCGGGCAGGTACATGACTATCATTAATTCAATAAGGATGTTTGTCTGGGTAATAGGCATCATGACCATTGTGGCGGGTATAGTCGGGGTGAGCAATATCATGACCATCGTGGTAAAGGAGCGTACCAGGGAGATAGGCATAAGAAAGGCGCTGGGTGCGAGGCCCCGCTCAATTATAGGGATGATCATGCAGGAGTCTATATTGATTACATCCCTGTCAGGGTTCATTGGTCTTCTTTTTGGAACCGGCCTGCTTGAACTCATAAGGACAAAAATGCCTGCAAATAATTATTTTTATAATCCGGAGGCCGATATAAGGATCGCAGCTACCGCAACACTGTTTTTGATAGCAGCAGGTCTGCTGGCCGGGTTTTTCCCGGCCCGAAGGGCTGCCCGGATCAAACCTATTGTTGCATTGAGGGATGAATAAAGATGCTGGACAGAGACCTCTGGCAGGAGGTTTTCCATATCCTTAAGAAAAACAAGACCCGCACGGTGCTTACAGGCTTCGGTGTGTTCTGGGGCATATTCATGCTTGTAGTAATGCTCGGGGCAGGAAGGGGTCTTAAAAACGGCATATTTTACGGGACAGGGGATCTTGCCCTTAACAGCCTTTTTATATGGACAAATTCTACGACAATACCAAACAAGGGATTTGACAGGGGTCGTTACTGGAATTTTACAAACGAGGATTCCCAGGCCCTGCTTGATAACATTCATGAAATAGAGGTACTGGCGCCAAGGCTGAACTACAGGGGCGGAGATGTAGAGATATCCCGCAATAACCGGAGTGATTCATTCAGGATTATGGGCGATACCCCCGAATATCTCAGAATTGAACCTCTGACCGGGGTTTCCGGCAGGTTTATCAATAAGAAGGATCTGAAAGAGAGGCGAAAGGTTATTGTTATAGGGCAAAGGGTTCGTGAGGTGCTGTTTGAACCTGATGAAGAGCCGTTGGGTAAATACCTTAAAATAAACGGGATATACTTTCAGGTAGTGGGGGTATTTAAATCCAGACGCCCTCCGAATAACGGCGGTGACAACCAGAATAAAACCATTCTAATGCCTTTTACTACTCTTCAGCAAACACAGAATAGGGGTAATATTGTAGGATATTATGCGGTTCTGGCCAGGCCGGGCATTCAGGCAAAGGCACTTGAAGAAAAGATGAAAAAGTTTCTTGCAAAAAGGCATAAGGTATCACCTGATGATAACCTTGCCTTTGGCTCTGACAATGTTGAGGAGGAACTTCAGGAACTAAATAATCTATTTGCCGGTATCGCCATCCTCTCGTGGATTGTAGGTACATTGACACTCTTTGCCGGGGTGATAGGCACAAGCAATATAATGCTTGTTATTGTTAAGGAAAGGACAAAAGAGATAGGTGTTCAAAGGGCCCTGGGCGCAACACCAGTAAGAATAATCAGGCAAATTGTGACAGAATCAATTTTTTTAAATACTGTAGCGGGTTATACAGGTCTGCTTCTCTCGGCAGGGCTGGTTGAATCAATCGCCTATATCCTGCGTAAAGGCCAGATAGAGACTGTCTTTTTTCACAATCCTGAAGTCGATTTAAAGGTCGTAACGCTGGCCCTTGTTATTTTGATTATATCCGGGGCCATAGCAGGGTTTTTGCCGGCAAGACGCGCCATAGCCATAAAACCCATTGATGCTTTGAGATCAGAAATTTAAAATAAAGAAAGGTCTGAATATGAAAAAATTTTTTATAACTCTGACAGTCGTAATCCTTTTAGCTGGTGGTGTCTCCCTTTTTGTCTACCTGGCAGCAAAGGAGAAGAAGCCCCCGGTTGTATTTGAAACAGTGGAGCCTTTCATTACTGATATTGTGAAAAAGACAGTGGCAACAGGGTCTATTAAGCCGCGCAAGGAGGTGGAAATAAAGCCGCAGGTGCCGGGTATACTGCAGGAGGTCTATGTGGAACCGGGGCAGATGGTAAAAAAGGATGACCCTATTGCAAAGGTACAGATTATACCTGAGATGAAGGAGCTGAATGCCGCGGAAGCGAGGCTTGTTCAGGCAAAGATCAAGTATGATCATGAGAAATGGAACATTGGGCAGCAGAAGGAGACCTTTAAAGAGGGGATAACAACTGAACAGGATTATCACAGGAGCGAGGCGGAATATAAAAACGCAAAGGCGGAGTATGAGGCTGCGGAGAATAATCTTGAGATAATCAAGAGGGGTGTTGCAAAGAACACCACCACAACAAATACCCTCATATGTTCAACCATGGATGGCATGATACTTGATGTGCCTGTAGAAAAAGGGGATACAGTGATACAGAGCAATTCATTCAATGCAGGGTCAACCATAGCAACGGTGGCAGATATGAATGACCTGATATTTGAGGGGAAGCTGGATGAATCAGAGGTTGGAAAAATTAAGATCGGTATGAAGCTCCTTATTAGCATAGGGGCAATAGATAATGTGGAATTTAATGCCACACTTGAACATATTTCACCCAAAGGGGTTGAGGAAAACGGTGCTATCCTTTTCCCGGTAAGGGCAGATGTTGATCTGGTTGATAATATATTTGTTCGGGCAGGTTACAGCGCTACGGCAAATATCGTTCTGGATAAAAAGGAGCATGTCCTTGCAGTAAATGAGTCTGTGCTCCAGTTTGATAAAGATAACAAGACCTTTGTTGAGGTTGAAATAGCTCCTCAGCAGTATGAAAAACGTTATATAGAAACAGGTATTTCAGACAGCATTAATATAGAGGTTATTTCAGGCATTGATAAAGATATAAAGCTAAAGGTGCCAAAGGTATAAAATAAAAGATCCCCTGTCTCCGGCCTTATCAGAATTGGCCGGAGACAGAGAGATTTATCTTTATACCCTTACAATCATAACAGGTACAGGTGCAAGTTTTAAAATACGGTGCGCAACACTCCCAAGCAGTATCCTTTCAAGACCCGCCCTGCTGTGGCCCATAATAATAAGATCAATGCCATTTTTTTCTGCATATTCAACTGTCTCTTCAGCAGGATTCCCTGATAACACCTGTGTTTTTACCTTCATCCCTGCAAATACCTCTTCAGCAAAACTCTTGATCTGGTTATTTGCAGCGGACACAACCTCAGTCTCAAAGTGCTCAAGCCCTGCAACAGGCATATCCAGGGTATTGTAATAATGTCCTACACTTGCGACATATACTATTTCAATATCAGCCCCGAATTTTTCTGCCATCAGCTTCACATGTTCAGCGATCTTTTTTGATTCCTCACCCAAATCAGTAGGAAACAATATCTTTTTATAACCTGTCATAGTAATTCCTCCTTTCTTCAGCTACAGTTAATATTTAAAAAAATCAGATTCGTTTGATATAAAAATAATAACAAAAAACTATTTTTCCAGCAATCTACTCTTGAAATAGCAGAAAATTGCAAATATAGTCAACCTGTTCAAACTGAATTCACTGTTTTCCCGACCATTAAAAGAGAAGATGCTATGGAAAAAAAAGAAAAACTTGCACTGGTGCTTGGAATCGAATTAACCATGCAGATAGAGGGGATGGAAGAAAAATTCAGGTCCATCCTGGTAGGCATTGAGTCCCCGGATTATCTGATGGTGCGCATGCAGATACCAACCAGATTTAGAAATCAGATAGATAAAGGCACTGTTTTTATTGTCCGGTATGTTTACCTTGGCAATGTGTATGGTTTCAAGACAAAGGCCATAGGTTCTGTTGATAAGCCCTATAAGATTACCTTTCTATCATATCCTGAAACAGTGGAGAGCCTCAATATCAGGAAGGCGCAGCGTGTAAGCTGCTTTATACCTGCCACCATGGAAATCAACAAAAGGCAGATCAAGGGGCTCGTAATGGAGATCAGCCGGAGCGGGACTCGTTTCAGGATATCGTCCATCCCGGAGCTGATCCGGGAGGTGACTATAAATGAACCTATCAGGATATCCTTCCCCTTGCTGGGGTTTGAAGGCATACAGAATTTTAAGGGGATTATAAAAAGTGTGAACAGTGATTCTGAAGGTTTATATTTTGGAATCCAGTTTGAAGATATAAAGCCGGGTGTAGAGAGCATGATAGATGGTTATGTGAGGGATGTTCTTGATATTCATTAATTTCTAAGGAGGATTACACATGAAGGTTCTAGCTATAAACGGCAGCCCGCGTAAGGACGGAAATACAGCCATAATGCTTAAGACAGTCCTTGATGTCCTTGAGAAAGAGGGGATTGAAACAGGGCTCTATCAGTTTTCAGGTAAATCAATACATGGCTGCAAGGCATGTATGGGATGTTTTAAGAATAAGGACATGCGCTGCACATTTAATGATGATTTCAATGAAGTCTTTGCAAAAATGGCTGAGGCAGATGGCATTATTCTGGGTTCACCCACCTATTTTACAGATGTTACATCAGAGATGAAAGGGCTCATTGACAGGGCAGGATTTGTCTCATTCGCAAACGACAGGTGTTTCAGGCGTAAAACCGGTGCCGCAGTAGTTGCTGTGAGAAGGGCAGGGAGTACCCATGTATTTGATACCCTTAATCACTTCTTTTTTATCACAGAGATGATGGTGCCAGGCTCCAGTTACTGGAATATGGGTATTGGCCGTGAAAAGGGGGAGGTGGAAAAGGATGAAGAGGGGTTAAGGACAATGAAGGTGTTAGGCGAAAATATGGCTTGGATGATGAAAAAGCTGTATTCCTAATAATCAACGGTTTACGGTCTGAGGTCTGCGGAAAAGCAATAACTTTAAACCCCATGCCGTACACCGGAAACTGTGCACCTCTTGTTCTATGATAAATGGCTATTGGGGTCAATTTCAATTGCGATTTCGATTGCGATTTTGATTTTGATTTTGAAAAAAAGCTCCGTGTCCTCCGTGGTTAAATATAAAGATTCGTTAGCATCGTCCAAACTTTTTAGTGGCTTCCACCCACACCCTCACGAGCTCTTTGTCACTGTAATACATGGCTGACCCTGCGGCCATTATAAAACCGCCGTTTTTTCGAATATTTCACGCATCCTTTTTTGTGTTCACGCACCTTTTCAGGGGTGCCTGCCTGTAATAGAGGAATGGAAACCATCCTGTCAGGCCATTTTAGATAATAGGCATCCTGTGATCTTTTTGTCCTTTCTTCCCTTGAACCCTGGACCCCTCTATTTTAAAATCTCTCAATCAACTTATCTATCAGAAAACTGCTTTCCCTTAATGCCTGTCCGCTGAAGGGGCCGAACCAGGTGGCTATCTCTTTAAATTCTGTTTCAAACTCCTCCTTGTC
Organism: Desulfatiglans sp.; assembly: GCA_012513605.1. Taxonomy (NCBI): domain Bacteria; kingdom Pseudomonadati; phylum Thermodesulfobacteriota; class Desulfobacteria; order Desulfatiglandales; family Desulfatiglandaceae; genus Desulfatiglans; species Desulfatiglans sp. The sequence continues at coordinate 8,721 of JAAZBV010000016.1, forward strand.
AGATTTTTCTACCATGCTGGTCAGTTCTGTTATGGAGGTGATAAACTCCTTTAACAGGGAGCGCCTTTCATCTGAAGCGAATATTATCCCCGAGTAGAGGTCAGGGGCCTGGGCAAAAAGGCGGCCCACCATGCCCAGCTCAAGCCGGTATATGGGGCTTGAAAACTCCAGTGAGCGGAACAGGTCAACATTCTCCCTGAATAAAAACCTGCCAAAAGTAAATGTGGCAAAGTGCCTTAATGCCTGCACAACCGCCATGATCCTGTCATGTTCTTCTCCACTGGACCTGACTGTAATGGCCCCCCATTCTGACATCTGATCAATAACCCATTTACATGACCCTTCATATCTGCCTGGTGTCACTACAATTATCTGCTTATCCATGCTGAATGTTGAAGGTCCGAAGAGCGGATGTATCCCCAGTACAGGGCCTTTATGTGTGCTCATCATTGCACTCACAGGCTCTTTTTTAATACTGGTAAGATCAGCGAGAACTGCATTACTCGGCAGGTATGGCGTAAGCTTTTCTATAACAGATAAAGTGATTTCAATAGGTACACTTACTATGGCAAGGTCAACTCTATCGCATAAAGATTCAACCTTATCCCAGTCATTACGACCAAGTACCCTTGTAATGTATCCTGATTTATTAAACCATTGGGCGAAATATCTGCCCATGCCCCCTTTGCCGCCTACAATCAGCACAGTCGCATCCGGTTTAACACCTTTTTCTGATTTTGACTCTGTCTGCTCAACCCTTGACTGACGCAGGAGCGATCGGAAAAGCTCCTCCACATAATCAGGATCAAGCCCCTTTTCCTTTGCCAAGGCTCTTCGACTTGATATCATATCCTCTTCCCTGGCTGGATGGCGGACAGGCAGGTTGCTTTTCTTTTTTATCTCTATCACCTTCTCGACCTCTGCCTGTCTTTCTGCGAGTAGGTCGATTATCTTTAAATCAATCTGATCAATCCTGTCCCGTGATTTTTCAAGTTCATTATTTGTTTGATTATCCATAGTTGCCCCATCTATTTATTTTTTTGTCTTCTTCTAAAACAAAGGAATTAATCTGGAATATAAAGGGATATTATACCAGCGAAATATTTTTTGAAATTTCATGGTACATATTTTCCAGCATTATCCCTGTATAATATTAAATTTTAAACCTTATACCATTACCTGAGTGCTGTTCCAGGTAATTAAATGTGGACATTATTAACTCCTCTGTCATCTCCCATGATATACAGGCATCAGTTATTGATACCCCGTATCTGATATTCTCAGGTGAATCACCAACTGCCTGACTGCCCTCGTGTATATTGCTTTCAAGCATGAGCCCTGTTATGGAGTCATTACCGTCCATGCGCTGATTGATTACATCCTGCCACACCCGTGGCTGCATCCTGTAATCCTTTGATGAATTGCCATGTGAGCAGTCTATTATTATGGAATCCCGGAGACTGTTTTTCTTTAAAAGGGCAATGGTGCTGTTAACACTCACAGAGTCATAGTTGGGGCGCATACCTCCCCTTAAAACAATATGGGTGTAGGGATTCCCTTTTGTGTGTACAATGCTGGTACGTCCCATACTGTCAATACCGATGAATTTCTGCGGTGAGGCCGATGCCTTCATGCCATTAACAGCAATCATTAAATCCCCGTCTGTGCCGTTTTTTAAACCTACAGGCATAGAAAGCCCGCTTACCATCTCCCTGTGCGTCTGGGACTCTGTTGTCCTTGCACCGATCGCGCTCCATGATATCAGGTCTGCAATATACTGGGGGCTTATTGTATCCAGCATCTCTGTTGCAGCAGGAACTCCCATACCGGTTATATCAAGCAGCAGCCCTCTGGCTGCCCTTAAGCCTGACTCAATATCACATGATCCGTCCAGGCAGGGGTCATTTATAAGCCCCTTCCACCCGATGCTGGTCCTGGGTTTTTCAAAATAGACCCTCATGATAATAAAAAACCTGGACTCAACCTTTTTAATAAGCGTTTTCAATCTACGGGCATAATCCTGGGCTGACTCCCTGTCATGTATTGAGCAGGGGCCGGTTATCACCATGAGCCTGTTATCTTTTTTATCCAGTATATCCCTGATTGATTTTCTTGAAGAGCTGACTGTGTCAATCGCGTTTTGTGAAATAGGCAGCTCCCTGATAAATGTATCAGGAGGAAGGATAGGGGTATATGATTCAACATAAATATCAGTTATCTTTTCCAAGGTATTACCTCCAAAAATAAAAAAGCCGCAGGAAGGTTCTTCCTGCAGCTTTCTGGATCGTTAAATATTTTAAGACTGAATCAACCGGCTGCAGGCAGACCAAAGGCGTAGTAATAGTAATAATAGCTGTTTGTTCTGCCTGAAAAGTTCTTCATCTGTTGATTCCCAATAAAGTCCGTTTAATTTAAACAGAAGGTTACCACATGCTTTTCAAAATATGCAAGGATTATTTTCTGTATACCCCGTATTCCTTTGCCGCCTCCAGTACTGCCTTTACATTTTCTTTTTTAACATCATCGGAGGCGGCCCCCGGCGCAAGGATATATCCGCCCTCCTTCCCAGCGGTTTCTATAAGTGTTTTACAGCGGGCCTTAACATCAGAGGGCGTGCCGGTTACCATCATGGAGATAGGTATGTTTCCCATGATGCAGGAAGAGCTGCCAAGGATATCTTTTGCCCTTTTAATATCTGTCTGGTCAAAATGCCAGATTACTGATGCCTTTGGCAGATCCTTTACAATCTCAAGCCGTGAGTTATAAGCACCCTCAGCAAAAAGTACAGGCACAACCCCCTCGGCTACCAGCCCTTCGACCACCTTTTTAAGATAGGGCCAGTAGAATTTCAGGAACTGCTTTTCGGACATGAAACTGTCTGCACCGCGATGAAGCGGCATATACATGCATGGTATTCCTGTTATATCCGCTGTTTCAACTATTGAGCGGATGGCATTGGGCATCTCTCTTTCAATGTATTCAATGAGCTTTTCAGGTTGCCGGAACATATCATTGATTGTACCCACAGTGCCCCTCAGTGAGGCCCCGATGGTATCAATAGGTACACCACCTCTCGCTAAAACATAGAATGTGGGAAGCCCCATTGCCTTACCTGTCATATCCACCTCACTAAGGACCTTTCCCCACTCCCTCTCATGTTCACCAGCCTTGTTGAAAACAGCAAATACCGATTGTATCTCAGGGTCGGCAAATGCCCCGAAGCCCGAGCCAAAAGAGCCGATAGACTGGATGGGTGGTAGCTTTTCAAGTGGCTTGGCTATCTCGCATGCGCGGGGGAGATATGTGCGCAGGTGAAAATCAGATGGGTTTTCCATAAACCGGTCCCATTCATTTGCCTTTAAAAGCTCAAGTTCCACATACTGGGGAGAACAGTTATCAGGGAGCCCGTTACCAGCCCATTTGTATGACCTTGGTCTTACCATATCCCATATATAACCGTTCCTGACATTGGGTGTGGGCAGAGAGTCCTGCTCTACCTCATTCATATATCTGGTCCAGGCGTTTTTCAGTTTTTCAGGCGAATACATCACATCCTTTACAGTATATCCTGAAAAGCGGGCAGGTGCATGCCCTGTACCGCAATAAGAGGGCACCCTGTCAGGCTCTTTTAATTTTATGGCATCAATAATCCTTTGTACTCTTTCTTTATAAAGCTTTTCAGCATCAAGGGTGATAAATTTGATATCCGCGGGAGAAAGCCAGCGTTTGAATCTTTTCTCCCGTTTCTCATCAGGGGACAAATCGGGCCACTTTTTTTCCATGTAATACCCTCCTGTGTAGAAAAATAAAGGAGGCCCTGAATTAAGGGCCTCCTTTTTATTTAAAATTTGAAATTTGAAATCTGAAATTTGAAATCTGATATCCTGAATTTTGAATCCTACACCTGTTCCAGCACCATTGCAATGCCCTGACCGCCGCCTATGCAGAGGCTTCCAATGCCAAGTGCATCGCCTTTTCTATTCATCTGGCTGATGAGCGAAACAAGGAGCCTTGCACCTGATGCGCCTATTGGATGCCCTATTGAGATACCGCTTCCAACAAGGTTTACCTTTGCAGGGTCACATTTGAGTTCTCTCATGCAGCCTATTGCCTGTGCTGCAAATGCCTCGTTAAGCTCTATTGTGCCGAAGTCATTGATGGATAATTTTTCTTTGGCCATTATCTTTCTTACTGCCGGTACAGGGCCAAGGCCCATATAAGCCGGGTCTATACCTGCTGTTGCATATGATTTAATCTTAACAAGCGGTTTAAGCCCTAACTCTTTTGCTTTGTCTGCAGACATAACCAGCATGGCGGCTGCGGCATCATTGATACCTGATGCGTTGCCAGCGGTTATTGTTCCATCTTTTTTGAATGCGGGTTTCAGCTTTGCCATCTTTTCTGCGTTGGTCTCCATTGGTCTTTCATCTGTAGCAAAGGCAATCGGGTCTCCCTTTTTCTGGGGGATCATAATCGGTACTATCTCATCCTTGAAAAGTCCGCCA